>JAUZPB010000040.1 GCA_030706145.1 Bacteroidota bacterium | reverse complement strand
TCGATTGAAGATACAATTAAAAAGCTGGATTTTCATCCATCTTTTGATCTTATTACAGGTCTAAAGCAGACAATAGCCTATTTTGTAGAGCACTTTAGCAAATAAAATAGATGAGTAATGGCTAAGGATTTAGCATAAATTAGGTTGTAATTTGTTTTACCTAAAAATTTACCTTAAGCTTTCTTTGGTAACTTGTTGAAAAATAAGCGACTTTTTGAGTCTTCTGATCTTTAAATCTTGTAAATATTCAGGCATTTCATTAACTTTGAATTCTTTATATTTAAGGAGTTATAAACACAATGAAGAGAACATTTCAGCCAAGCAAAAGAAAAAGAATAAATAAACATGGTTTCAGAGAAAGAATGAAAACCAAAGACGGGCGTAAAGTTATTGCCCGCAGACGTGCTAGAGGCAGAAAGAAATTAACAGTCAGCGATGAGAAGTAATAGTCTTGAGAAGATTTGGCCTTTCCAAAGATGAGAGGATCAAAAGCGAGAAAGACTTTAGATTAATTTACTCGGTTGGAAAGACGCTTTACTCTGATAATCAGAAAATTAAAGCTACTTATGTTATTGAGAATAATGCCGGGCAAAATAGTGGCGTAAAGTTTGCCGCGGCAGTCTCTAAAAGAATTGGTAATGCTGTTTGGAGAAACAGGGTTAAACGTCTTTTGAGGGAATCCTTCCGTTTAAACAAAGATTTTGTTTTAAAAAGTTGTGAAGAGAGAAATCTGACTTTGAAAGTTGTTTTCTCTCCCTGCAATTTGAGTCAGAAAAAGAATAAGATAATTAAGCTCATTGATATTATGCCCGGTCTTATTGATATTTTAAGAAAGATAGATGGCAGTCTGTAATGCGGCATTTATTTATTTTTTTAATAAGACTATATCAAAAACTGATATCACCACTTTTTCCGCCTTCATGCCGATTTTATCCATCCTGTTCAGAATATAGTCTTCAGGCTTTTAAAAAGTATGGTGTTGTTAAAGGAGGATTAAAATCGATCTGGCGGATATTAAGATGTAACCCTTTCAATAAGGGCGGATACGACCCATTAGAATAACTCAGCAAAGAATAATTTCAGGAAAGTAGATGGATAAACAAACAACACTTGCTTTTGTATTGATAGGAGCAATTCTCATCATTTGGCTCTATTTTAGTTCTCCGGAACCTCAAAAGCAGGCAATAAAAAGATCAGGCGATACAACTCTAGTCAATAAAGACAATTCTTCTAACCAGGCAGCAAATAAGTCTGCTCAGAATCCTACAGATCAGCAGCAGCAGGCAACTGCTCCAAAGGTTCAGTCCGATACATCCGCTTTAGGAAAAGCTTTCACAAAAGATCAGCAGAAAGAACAGATCATTACAATTGAGAACAGT
This sequence comes from Bacteroidota bacterium, assembly GCA_030706145.1. GTDB lineage: Bacteria > Bacteroidota > Ignavibacteria > Ignavibacteriales > SURF-24 > JAUZPB01. Next base: position 33,570 of record JAUZPB010000040.1, on the reverse strand, counting down.
CTTGTTAAGCTTGAACTTACAAGTGACGGTGCAAGAATAAAAAGATGGTTCCTTAAAAAATATAATACATGGTATGCAAACTCTTCTGCAAAGGCAAATGATTTTTATTCAAAGCATATTGATTTGGTTAATTCTGATGAAGGTGACTTTAATATTGTCTTTGTTTCAAAAGATGGAAAGCTCTTAAATACTGCTGATGCATCGTTCAATTCCGATGCTAAAAATGCTTATTACCTAGTTAAGGATAGTGATTCACTTATTATTAACTATACACTGAACTTAAACAATAACAGTTCAATCGTAAAGACATACGTCCTTAAGGGAAATGATTATGCCGCACGCTGTGATATTCAGATGAAGAATATGGGTAATATCATAAGCAATTATAGATACGATGTGGTATGGGCAAATGGAATTAACTTTGTCGAAAAGAATTCTGTCGATGAGGCAAATTATTCAAATGCCAGCGCTTATTCAGGCGGTGAACAGGTCATTGTTAATGTAAAGACAAATGAGACAAATAAAAAAGAGATTAACGGAAAAGTTGACTGGCTTGGGATAAGAAATAAGTATTTTGCAGTTATTATCTCTCCGCTTAACAGTAGCAGCGATGGTGGAGCATATATAGAAGGGACCGAAAAAGCCGTAGGCAATCAATCAGGCCTCAGAAAGTATTATAACGCAAGTCTTAAAGTTCCATTTAATAATGGAAACTTCCAGAAAAACTCATTCCTTCTTTATCTTGGACCTGTAGACTATAGTGTACTTAAGGCATATAACAGAAATTTCGAGAAGATTGTTGATTTTGGTAGTCTTTTCGGACTGAAATTTATTATCAGACCAATTTCTGAATATGTACTTCTGCCATTGTTTAAGATACTTCATAACTTTATTCCAAACTATGGTATTGTTATCATAGTCTTTTCACTCATTATTAAGTTTGCTCTCTATCCGCTTACAAAGAGCAGCTTTAAGTCAATGAGGAAGATGCAGCTTCTTCAGCCTAAGATAGCAGAACTTAAAGAGAAGTTTAAGGATGATCCGCAGAAACTGAACAAAGAGACAATGAAACTCTATTCAACCTATGGTATTAATCCTGCCGGAGGCTGTTTGCCAATGCTTCTGCAGATGCCAATACTGGTTGCTTTATGGGGATTGTTTAATGTTGCAGTTGAACTGCGTCAGCAGCCATTTGCTTTTTGGATAACAAACCTTTCATCTCCGGATGTAATATTAACCTTGCCTTTCTCAATTCCTATTTTTGGCATCAGGCAGCTCTCGGGCTTGGCTCTTTTGCTTGGTATTACAATGTTCATTCAGCAAAAGATGAGCGTTAAGGATCCAAGTCAGCAGGCACTTATATATTTAATGCCGGTCATGTTTACGCTTATGTTCATGGGATTCCCTTCAGGGCTGAATCTTTATTACTTTATGTTTAACTTGTTCTCCATTATTCAGCAATACTATGTAAATCATTCGAAAAGCGATGTTGAGCTTGTTCCTGTTGCAAATCCAAAGAAATCAGGCGGTTTTATGCAAAGGATGATGGATGCAGCAGAAAAAAGTGCCCAGCAGCAGAAAGCTACAGCAGCAAAGAACAGTAAAAAAAGGTAATTCTAATATTTTAATTGTCTTTCGTCTGTGTGCCACTTAAAACACAGACGAAAGGCAAAGGACTCAGAGAAAATTGTGGCAAATTACGAAAGACTATACTTTAGACTATACTTTCAAAGGCTAAGAGTATAAATATGTTTAAGCTTTTAAAGTTTGCTCCATTTTTACTTTCTATACTATTCTCTTCTATTTATCCACAGAATTATAGCCGCAGAATTGACCTTGAATACAAAATAAAGAAACTTCCATTCGGTCTTACAGAAAAAGTATCCTCAACAGAACCTTCTGTTGCTCTTGTCTTAAGCGGCGGCGGCTCAAGAGGATTAGCACAGATTGGCGTGCTGAAGGCTTTTCAGGAGAAGAATATCCCAATTACTTCAATAATTGGTACAAGTATGGGGAGTATTCTGGGGGGACTTTATTCGGCAGGTTATAGTATTCAGGATCTTGATTCAATTGCACGTATAATTCCATGGAACCAATTCCTTACTTCTACAGATGAAGCAAACAGAAATGATATGTTTGTAGATCAGAAGATAACCGAAGACAAGGCTCTTATCACATTCAGGCTTGAAGGGCTTCATGTTGTTCTTCCTACATCTATTAATAATGGACAGAGATTTTCTAGTCTTCTTAACCTTCTTACGCTTAATGCTCCAATACACGTTAAGTCAAATTTTGATGAGCTTCGTTATGATTATAAAGCTGTTTGTACAGATCTGATCACAGGTAATGCTGTTTCACTTAGCAAGGGATCTTTAAGCCAGGCAATGCGTGCAAGTGCAAGTGTTTCTCTTTTTATTTCTCCAGTAAAACAGGATTCGCTTTTACTCGTAGATGGCGGACTTGTTGCCAATATTCCAGTGCAGCTGGCAAAGGAAAGTGGAAATGACTTTATTATAGCTTTTAACACAACAAGTCCTCTTAACACGGAGGCTGAGCTTGCATATCCATGGAATATTGCAGATCAGATCATCAGTATTCCAATGCGTCTTTTGTCAGAGCAGCAGCTGAAACTAGCCGATATTGTAATTACGCCTGAACTTGGCAACAAAAAAAATACAGATTTTTCAAACATAGATTCTCTAATTGATATAGGCTATAAATCAACAATTCCTTTTCTAGATGGGATAGAAGATAAGATAAAGCTTGCGGCTAAATCAAAATTAAAACAAAAGGAATTTTTCTTAAAGAATATTGAATTCAGCGAAAGAGCAGAACCTTTTGAAAGCTACTATATACATAAGTATTCACATAAGGATTCTTTAAGCAGTTATGAAATTCTAAATGACCTTAATGATCTCTACTGCAGTGGAGACTATGATAGTCTTTATGCAAAGATAACAGGGGATTCAGTCAAAACATTTATAAAATTTGTGGGCAAATTAAATCCCACAATAAAACACGTTGAAATTTCCGGCATTTCAGTCTTTAGCCCAGTAAAGATCGATTCCATTTTTTCAGATCTTAAAGGTAAGCCATATAATACTAGGCGGGTCTATTCAAAACTGCTTCAGATATTAAAGCTATATAGGAACCTTGGTTACTCGCTTGCTGAACTTGAGGAAACATCATTTGACAAAACCAAGGGTATACTGCATATCAAATTTACAGAAGGAATTATTGCAAAGATAATTGTTGAGGGAAATCAAAAGACGCGTGAGGATATAATAAGAAGAGAATTTCCCATTGAAGAGGGGGATTTCTTTGAATATAAGAAAGTTGAAAAAGGACTTGCAAACCTGAGAGGTACAAATCTTTTTAGTGATATATCTCTTATGGCAAGTACATCAGGACTTCAGAATATTATATATCTCAAGGTTACAGAAAAACCATCAAGTCTTATGCGTTTTGGTTTAAGAATAGATAACGAGAATCGTACACAGCTTAGTGTTGATATTAGAGATGAGAACATAGCCGGAAGTGCAACAGAACTGGGGTTAATATTATCTATTGGAATGAGAAACCGCTCATATATAATAGAACATAAGGCTAACAGGATCTTCCAGACTTACCTTACATACAAGGTAAGGGGATTCTATGAGTTCAACGACATTTATTCCTATAAAGATGTTCCTGCTTCAAGAAACGATGAGTTTAACCGTATTTCAGATGCCGAGTACCGTCAGATAAACCAGGGATTTTCGCTTGGTTTAGGTATGCAGGTAGCAAGATTCGGTAATCTGATTGGTGAGGCAAAGTATGAAAGAAGTGAAATAAGGAGCATTAATAACTTCAAAGACACATACAGTATGAACATTGCAACTTTGGGCCTTCTTTCTACAATAGATTCTCAGGATAAATATCCTTTTCCCAATAAAGGCTTTCTTATCAAGACTTCCTATGAAACCGCACAGAAGTTTTTTGCAGATGTAAGTTATACGAAATTTTATATCGATTATATAAGCCACATAAGCACATCAAACGAAGTGCACTGCTTTACTCCAAGGGTGGCTGTTGGTTTTGCTGACCAAACACTTCCATTAAGTCAGCAGTTTTCCTTAGGCGGGCAAAATTCATTTTTTGGTCTAAGGGATAATGAGTTCAGAGGAAGACAGATACTTTTATCCTCTCTTGAATACAGGTTAAAGCTTCCTGTAAGGCTTTTCTTTGACAGCTATTTTAAGCTCAGATATGACATTGGCTCAACCTGGGAAAATAGAGATCTTATTAGATTCTCTGATTTGCGTCATGGTGCAGGTGCTACCTTATCTTTAGATACACCTCTTGGGCCAGCTGATTTTTCTGTAGGAAGAAGCTTTCTTTTAGGTAAAAATACTCCGGGAAACAGCGTTAAGTATGGACCAGTCTTCTTCTATTTTACAATTGGATTTTACTACTAAAGTAAATATCCATATTTAATGTAAGAAGTATATGATTTTTAGCAAGATTATATTTAAGTAAGATTATATCTAAGCAGAATAATATTAAGACATGTTTTCGCGCCTTTTATACTGAGCTGCAAGAGTAAGGCATTTTCTCTTCTTTATTTCATCGCCAATATATCCGTAAAAGTCTGCCATTTCCCTAAATAAATGGCTCTTTATTTTTACTTCATTTATTGCATTTTCTATGATACTAATTATTTTTTCTTTGGGTGGAAGATCAAAATCCACATTATACATCTTTAGTATTGACATGAAAGGAAGGTGGTTTGTTCTGTCTAGTTCACTTGCCTTTAAATAATAGGCAAATGCGGCTTCAAGGTTTTCCTCTGATAAGGTATTCTCAAGTATATTTGCTGACCACATATAAAGGTCATATTTTAGATCCTCAAATTCACGGCAAAGTTTTTCTGTGAACATCTTTATTTCATCTGCATTAAGAGCCATATTTCCAAGGAGTATCTTATATAGATCAATGTCTTTTAATTTTAACTTTAGTGCCTGCTGGAATGTGTCGAAGAGTTCACCCGAGGAAGTGGCTTCCCTGAATTTTTTCTCGATATGTTGTTTGATATTAAATGACATCAGTATTCAGTTTTTCCAGTCCATGAAAACTTATTTCACTATCTTTTTGGCTACCCTTGTAAAAGCCATAGGATTTTGTCATAAAAAGGTTTGTCTTTTTCTTCAGAATTAATTGAATATATAAAAATCCTTATTAACCTGAAAACTTAAAAAACATCATAGCACTCATTTTCTTCAGGTAAGTATTTTAGGAAGATATTCTACCAGGAAAAATTGGATTATTTCAAAATTCCGGATGAAAAGAAATAAACAAAATGAACAAATCAATATTAGGCAAATATCGGCAAAATTCCATAATTTACAGCGGCCATTTAAAGTGAAATCATTTTTTTTAAGGAGAGTTATGAAAAGAAATTCCTTATTACTTTTATTCTTGTTATTCATTTCTATTTCTTTGTCTGCCATCTACGCGCAGTATAATGAAGTTAATCTTATGCCTGTGCCATCAAAACTTACTGCAGGGGAAGGTAAGTTTAGAGTTAAATCAAATTTTGCAATGTCTGTAAAAGGTGATTGCCCGGACAGGCTTTATAGTTATGCAAGCCGCATACTTCACAGGCTATCTGGCAGGACAGGATTGTTCTTTCCACAGGATTATGTTACAAACAAGAGCAATTCCGATACAGTAAGTTTCTATATTTATTGTGATCAGAAGGCTAATGTAAAACTTGGTGAAGATGAGTCCTATAGTCTGAACATTACACCAGATAGAGTCGAGCTTAGGGCTAAAAATGACCTTGGAATAATGAGAGGTCTTGAGACATTTAATCAGCTTCTTAGCAGTGATGAAGATGGTTATTATATGCCTGTAGTTAAAATTGAAGATAGTCCGCGCTTTGCCTGGAGAGGCATAATGATGGATGTATCAAGGCATTTTATGCCGGTAGATGTAATAAAAAGAAATCTTGACCTTATGGCATCAGTTAAGTTCAATGTTTTTCACTGGCACTTAAGTGATGACCAGGGAATGCGTGTTGAGACAAAGAGTCTGCCTAAACTAAATGAACTTTCCTCAGATGGAATGTACTATACTCAGGATCAGATAAAGGATGTTATTAAATATGCGCAGGACAGGGGAATAAGGGTAATTCCTGAATTTGATATTCCGGGTCATTCTACGAGCTGGCTTACAGCATATCCTGAACTTGCCAGCCTTCCGGGACCTTTTACAATAGAACGCAATTGGGGAGTATTTGATCCTACGTTCAATCCTACGATAGAAGCTACCTATGAGTTTTTTGACAAGTTCTTTAAGGAGATATCTTCTCTTTTTCCCGATGAATACATGCATATTGGCGGCGATGAGAACAGCGGAAAGCAGTGGAATTCAAATCCGCAGATACAAGCCTATATGAAAGAGCACAATATTCCGAATAATCATACACTGCAGAGCGTTTTTACAAGACGTATTCAAAAGATTTTGGCAAAATATGGAAAGATAATGATCGGCTGGGATGAAATTCAGCATCCAGAACTTCCAAAAGACATTGTTATTCAGTCATGGAGAGGAGAAAAGGGCCTTGCTGAAGCAGCAAAGAACGGATTTCATGTAATTCTTTCAAATGGCTACTATGTGGATCTTATTCAGCCGGCTGAATTTCATTACCTGAATGATCCAATTGGACCAAACTCAAAGCTTAGTGATGAAGAAAGGAAATTTGTCTTAGGTGGTGAGGCTACAATGTGGGCAGAGCTGGTTACGCCAGAGAATGTAGATTCAAGACTTTGGCCGCGTACTGCTGTAATTGCTGAAAGGCTTTGGTCACCTGTTACAGTAAGAGATGTAGATGACATGTACCGCAGAATGGACAGAGTAAGTTTCTATCTTGAAGATGCTGGCTCTACGCACAGAAGGAATCAGGAAACAATGTTAAGGCGCCTTACAAACGACAATGATATATCGGCCCTAAAGAACTTTGTAGACGTAATTGAACCTGTTAAGCTTTACTCACGCCACAATCAGGGGGTAAAATATACATCTTATTCTCCTTATACTCGCGTCGTTGATGCTGCTGTTCCTGATGTAAAGACTGCAAGGGATTTCAGAAAGCTAGTCGACAAATACTTAAGCAAAAAGGATGAAATTTCCTATAATGAAATTAAAACCTGGCTTACACTCTGGAAGAGTAACCATCAGGAGCTGCTTAAAACCATAAAACTTTCTCCTGTACTTAAGGAAATTGAAAGTCTTTCAGAAGACCTTTCACTAATGAGTGAAGGCGGGCTTCAGGCTCTTGAAATGATCCACTCACAGAAAAAAGCAGATAAGTCGTGGCTTGATAAACAGACACAGTTAATAGAAAAAGCAAAACAGCCACGCGGGCAAACAGAAATTATGGTTACTTCTGCCATAGAAAAGCTCGTTAAATCTATTCCAGGAGCGTGATAAAAAAGAAAAACAATAGTTTTTACGCTTTAGTTTTTCGCTTTTTTTGACACCCTCTTTTCCAAAAAAGATCATTCTTTTGGGGAAAGAGGGTATTTTTTTTTAAGGGGCAAAATTTCCTGCCGGGGGGGAGTTTTGCCCTCCTTTGAATTTATTTTGGATGAGTTTCTCTTTATATTTGGCACATATTTTTTAGAAAATGTTCTGTTATAACAATATTTTATTTGTAGAAATTATTTTTTGGCGGGCAAACATATTAGTGCTTCCTTTCGGGGTACAGTTTTTTTTCCCGTAAAGATTTCCTCTTTAGTGCCGATAATAAGGCAAATATTTTATAGCGTGAGTTTTGGATCTATTGTATTCACTTTCAGATTAAGAGGAATGTTTAATAACCCGATATAGGATCTATGAAAACGACAGTCTTTTTACAGCTAAATTATTTTACGGTTCTTTTTGCCGCAATCTCTTATTTTGTCCTTGGTAGCCTCTGGTATTCTCCTAAAGTATTCGCAAAGAAAATGCTTCAGCTTAATTATATTCGTCCTGAGGGGCGGAAAGATCCAACAAAAGTTGCACTGGTGGCTTTTCTTTCAAGCATTACATGTGCTCTTGTAATAGATTATTTTATTTGTCTATCGAATGCAAGTACGGCCATTGCAGGTATGTCGATCGGTATACTTTCGGCCTTAGGCGTAATGTCGACTACAGTGGGTGTCTCGTTTTTATTTGAAGACCGTAAAGTAAAACTATATATGAATGATGCAGGTTTTCATCTGACAGGCTTTATGGTGATGGGAATCATACTTTCAATGTGGAGATGAGAATAATTGAAATAAAATCTTTTTATATGGCTGTTAGGATATTTTCTGCAGCCATTTTTTGTTTTTAGTATTTGTGTATCTTTGTTATTAATTTTTTGAATTTGAAAAAAATTGTGGAAAGAGTAATGGAAGTTAAACTTATTAATGAGTTCTTGAAAGAGATCGAACTGTTCAAAGGGCTAAATGAAGATGAAATTAAGCTTATTGCTAAACAGGTCGAAGTTAAAGAATTTTCTGCCGGTTCGATTGTTTTTATGGAGAACAGTCCTAGAAAAAATCTTTATGTTATCTATGAAGGGGAAATAGAGCTTTTTAAGAAGACTCGCTTTGGGGAAGAGAAAAGGCTTTCTTTCTTTACAAAATTTGATTTTATGGGCGAAGGTACACTTATGGATGATTCGCCCCATTCAACATCTGCCCGTGCTCTACTGGATTCAACTCTTTTTGCCATCAGCCGCGATAAACTGATGGATATCTACAAGCAATATCCTGATCTTGGAATTAAGATGCTCTCACGTATTGCTAAGGTTGTCTACAGGCGTATGAAACAGTCAAATAGCAGAATAGTAAATGCTTTGGCTGAATTTAAGTCAGGCAGGACGCGCCTTGAGCATGACCTTTTAGGAGAGCGCGAAGTGCCAAATGAAAGTTATTATGGCGTGCAGACCTTAAGGGCACTTGAGAATTTTAATATAAGCGGAATTCCTATCTCGCAGTTTCCGGCTCTAATTGAGGCTCTTGCTATGGTAAAAATGGCTGCAGCAAAGGCAAACAATACACTTGGACTGCTTTCAAAGCCGATCACGGACTCTATTGTTCAGGCCTGCAATGAGATATTAAATGGAAAATTCCATGACCAGTTTGTAGTCGATATGATTCAGGGTGGGGCAGGTACTTCTACAAATATGAATGCAAACGAAGTAATAGCCAACAGGGCCCTTGAGATCTTAGGCTATGATAAGGGAGAATACAAATACTGCCACCCTAATAATCATGTTAACTTATCACAGTCAACAAATGATGCTTATCCTACGGCAGTTAAAATAGCCGTTATTAACAGCAATAAAAAACTTGTTGAGGTCTTAAGCCTGCTTATTGAGTCTTTCATGACAAAGGCAAAGGAATTTGCACATATTATAAAAATGGGACGTACACAGCTTCAGGATGCAGTACCTATGACGCTAGGGCAATCTTTTGAGGCCTATGCCGTAACACTTGGAGAGGAAATTGAGCGCCTTGAACAGAATGCAAAACTGTTTCTGGAACTTAACATGGGCGGCACTGCAATAGGAACAGGAATAAATGCAGATCCTGATTATAGTGATAAGGTAATTGCTGAACTTCGTGAGATCACAAACCTTGATGTTGTTCTTTCACCAAATCTGGTTGAAGCAACTCAGGATACAGGTGCTTTTGTCATGTATTCTTCGGCCTTAAAGCGCCTTGCTGTAAAGCTTTCAAAAATATCAAATGATCTCAGGCTTTTATCATCGGGTCCAAGGGCAGGCTTAAGTGAAATTAACCTGCCGCCAATGCAGCCGGGCTCATCTATTATGCCTGGAAAAGTAAATCCAGTTATTCCAGAGGTCGTTAATCAGATAGCCTTTAAGGTAATTGGAAATGACCTTACTGTTACTCTTGCAGCAGAGGCCGGACAGCTTGAATTAAATGTAATGGAACCTGTTATTACACAAAGTATTTTTGAATCCATCGAAATGCTCAAAAACGGTATGGAAACTCTGGCTCACCGCTGCATAGAAGGTATTACAGCTAACGAAGAGCACTGCCGATACCTTGTAGAACACAGTATAGGCCTTGTTACAGCCTTAAATCCTGTCTTGGGATATGAATGCTGCACGCAGCTTGCAAAGGAAGCCTTAGAGACTAACAGGGGTGTCTATGAGCTTGTCTTAGAGAAGAATCTGCTTTCAAAAGAGCAGTTAGACCAGCTGCTTGCTCCAGAGAACATGATAAAACCTCACAAAATAAAATAACCTTTCTTAAATATTCATTATTCCCGGCCAATTTATTATAAAAGGCCGGGGTAATGAATATTGTACTTTCCCTTGATAATAAAAGACAAAATTTCTACTTTGCATTATATTAAATGTGCGAGGTATGGAATGCAGAATTTTTCTAAACTCTGGCTGTCTTTCATCTTGTTGCTTTTTATTACGGGTAGAGTTACCCTGGCACAGAATGACAACTTTGACCTTCAGACCTATAAGAATTTCCTCTCATCGAATGCGAATTTGACCACTGAGCAGTTGTATTCACTCCACTCTTCAGGAATTTTTAAGGGAAACATCAACTCAAAATTCTCCTTAGCCGATTACAATGATTCTGTCAGAATAAAGCTTAAATTGACTAATGATGAAATATCGCTTCTTGAAAACAATGGCTTTATGGTCACTGAAAGGCTGAAGTTTAGTAATGTTAAGTTGGCCTTTTCAAATGTCTATTATAATGACCTTCCTGTTTTTATTTCAACAGATGCAATACTTGATGCCGTTCACCGCTCATATGATAAGATACTAAAGGATATTGAACTTGGTGTCTTAATACCAAAACTTACAGAACTGCTTCAAAAAATGCAGTCGCAGGTGCCTCTTCTTGCCTTGGAATATAAGTCAGACACTAATATGGAATTAAAACTTAAGGACCTTGACCTTTATATTACAGTTGCAAGAAAACTTTTAGATGAAACTAGCACGCCCTATTATAGCTCAAATGCAGCTACTGTTTCAGATATTATAAGCTATATAAATAGTGCTTCTCCGCAAAGTGTAGCTCTATTTTCAGAAACCCTTAGAGCTATGGATTTCAGTCAGTTTACCGTGCGCGGCCATTATGCAGATGAGCTTCAGCCAATGCTTGCAAAGTATTTTAAGGCTATGATGTGGTTTGGAAGAACTGAAATATATCTTTCTGCTCCAAGAGCACTTATGCCAAGACCTACAGAAAATGATATTCAGCGACAGACAATTCTGGCTTCTTTGGTCTTAGAGGCCATCCAAAAATCGAACTCCATGCAGCTCTACAAGGATATAAATGGCATTTTGCAGTTCTTTGTCGGTGAATCAGATAATGTTACTTTGGAAAACATGAAGTCTTTGACCTCAGAGCTTAATATTACACAAGCCAGTCAATTGCTCGATACTGCGGCGTTTAAGAATTTCAGAAATACACTTTTAACAAAGTCCTATGCTTTTCAGAGGATACTCTCTCAGATAATTGAGACGGGCTTTAACTCACCTGACAGCATTATTCCAGCCTCTGCATTTATGCTTTTCGGGCAGAGGTTCATTATTGATTCCTACGTAACAGGCCAGGTTGTCTTTGACAAGATAAGATATAATGGACTAAACATAAAAAGGATGCTCCCATCTGGTCAGGATGTACTTTTTGCCCTTGGCAATAATGCTTCGGCTCAGATATTAAAAAAAGAGCTCGATGAATATCATTATGGAAGCAATCTTGCAGCCCTAAGATATCTGGTCGATTCATATGGAGATGAGTTCTGGAATCTTACGATCTATAACATGTGGCTTAATTCAATAAGAAAATTAAACCCTCCTGAAGACAGGACAAAGCTGCCTTTATTTATGCAGACAGCATCTTTCTGGCAGGAGAAGATGAATACGCAGCTAGCTTCATGGGCACAGCTAAGGCATGATAACCTTCTATATGCAAAACAGTCATATTCGGGTACAGTTACATGCTCTTATCCTAGTGGCTATGTAGAGCCTTTTACCGATTTTTATAAACAAATAAGCTCCTTTGCCTTAAGGGCAAAAGAATATTTTGCAAAGTTTGCAGCCAGCAGTTCCTATGATAAAGCATCTTCAGTAGCTAATTATTTCGCCTACCTTTCTTCTGTCAGTGATACACTTGCATCTATTTCTCAAAAAGAGCTTGAAGGGGCAGCATTAAGTGAAAAAGAAAAGACATTTATAAAAAGTGTCCTTTCATATTATAGTGTAGGTTGTGGGGAGCCTAAATATAATGGATGGTATTTAAAACTGATCTATACTTCCACAACGCTTTCGACAGAAATGGATTATGTTATTGCTGATGTGCATACGTCACCAACAGATGCATCAGGTAATACGGTCGGCTGGGTAATGCATGTGGGAACAGGTCCGGTTAACCTTGGAGTATTTCTTGTCCCTACAGGAGATAACAACAAGACATTAGCCTGCGTTGGACCTGTAATGAGCTACTATGAGAATGTTACAACAAATTTCAAAAGGTTGACCGATCAGGAATGGTCAAGTGCATTTTGGACTAATGCCGAAACATATATTCGGCCAAACTTTACTAATTCTTATCTTGCAGACAATAAGGGGGCCCTTAAAGGCCAGGGAGCTATGCTTATTACTTCTATAGAAGATGATAAGGGGAAGAATAAACCTTCTTTGCCTGAATCTATGATGCTTTGGGGCAATTATCCAAATCCTTTTAACGCCTCGACTGTCATAAAGTTCACAGTTCCATATGACCTTTCATTCCAGAGGGCAAAATTAACCATTTATAACATACAGGGTGAGGTAATAAGAGAACTACTGGATGAAAATCTGGCTTCCGGTACTTATCTTACAAGATGGGATGGTATGAATGCCTCTGGCAGCGTTGTGCCAAGCGGAGTATATTTCTACAATTTAAGGCTTGGAGCTAAAAGCATTTCGGGTAAAATGAGCCTGATAAAATAAGGGGAGACCTGCCTAAAGGTTTTTGTATGAAACAGGTCAAAATAAATTACACGGAAAGTTTTTTGTAAATAGTTCTTTTCTTAAAGGATAAAAATGAGAAGAGTAGTTGTACTATTTGGTTTACTTATTCTCTTTGGAGAAATTTTTTCAATTTCTTTAGTCTATGCGCAGTCTCCATATGTTTCGCGCTATTCAGATCTTAGGGGTATGGAGGACAAAGATCAGAATACACACCTGTTTTATACGCTATATGAGGCCTATAAGAACCCCAAATATCCTGATGATAATTCAATTGTAACTATATTTAATTATGATATTTCAAAAAATATAGTTACTCCGTTTTTATATGCCGGCTATAGCTGCGATGCATATCCTTTTTATTGTACAGGGCGCTCAATACAAGACTTTGAGTTCTGGAATAACGATCCTTCAAAGTATATTTTCTGTGGGACATCTTCAGGAATGGATCCGAGTCCACTTCTTGAACGCTATGACAGACCTCTGCTGGCAAGAGGTTTGGGTGGTGTTATGAATGTTGAAATATCAAAGCAAAATGACAGCTTGCTGTTTTATTCCACAAATAGTTATCTTTTTAAAAGTACTGACGGGGGAGATAACTGGTCAATAACTTCAAATAATTTTCGTCTTCTCTCTTTAAGTCCTTTTAACGACTCTCTTATTTTTGGCTTATCAAATAGAGGTTATCTTTTAAGATCATCTGATGGTGGAAAGACTACTGATATAGCAGATTCAGTACACAATGATGGTTATTCCTCATATTATAACCTCTTGAATTTCTTTTTTGATAAAGATTCCTCTCACATATACTGGACTGTACGTAATTGCCTGTATGTTTCTCCCTGCTCTGGGAAGCCCGGCAGTTTTGTAAAGGTCTTCACAGGAAAGGCTAATCTAAAAGAGAGTGTAGATACAAAAAGGTCAGGCAGAATATATCTTGCAGATGGATCTGACATTTTGTTTTCTGAAGACTTTGGCTGTAGTTTCAAGCCATTCGGAAGCCTGGATAAAGATATAATAGGGATATATGCAAAGCCAGGAAAAGATATAGTTTATGCTGCCACAAGAAATGGCATTTTTGAAGTTACTCCTTCTTCTTCTGTAAAAACCTTGAAAATTCTTTATGCCCCGGAAGGGCTAACAAGCTATTATCCTTTAGCTATTGGCAATAAATGGATCTATTCCTTTAAGGATTCCACAGCAAATCAGCCAGCATTTAATTCTACGATGATAAGAGAGGTTAGCGGCGATACTACAATGCAAAATGGGAAGAAATATTTTGTCATAAGAGAAACCGGGCCTTATCCTGCAAAGACATATACCATGTTTTATGAAAGAATTGATTCAATTGAAGCAAAGATATTCAGGTACATTAGTGATAAGAGTGGTGAATATTTAGTAGATGACCTTTTTGCTGACATGGGGGATACAGTTTTGTCTTACAGGTTTAATTATAGTGGCCCACTTAAAACGGTACTTAAAAATGACGATATGATTAAATACTGGGATGCTTCATATGCAAGAAAGCATTTTGAAAGTGACTCTCTAGTTTCATGGAAATATGATTTGCTCCAGGGAATAGGTGTATCCCATATAGAAAATATAAAGGTTTCCGGAAGTGCCATTTATACACTCGAGGGCTGCTCGGTAGGTGGTACCACATATGGTAATATTCATTACGTTGGTGTAGATGAAAAAATATCCAGAGCTGATAAATTTGAACTTTTTCAGAACTATCCAAATCCTTTTAATCCTGCCACTGTTATAAAATATAATATTCCGGCTGCGTGCTTTGTCTCGTTAAAAGTATACGACCCTCTTGGAAAGGAAGTCGCATCTCTTGTTGATGAGGAGCAGTCCCAGGGTATGCATGAAGTAACTTTTCCAAAGACAGGGTCTGAGGTTTCTTTGTCTAGCGGAATATATTTCTACACAATAAAGGCTGCAGGTCAAAGCCAGACTCACAAAATGTTATACCTGAAATAAGAAGAATTTCTCTTCAAAAGGCCTTTTTTTCCATTTAGGAAGATTTTTTTCCCCTTGGAATAATAGATTGCTAAAGTTATTTATAAGCAGTAACTTTGAGTTCAATTTTTAAAAAATATGGCAAAAATTGTTTTAATCTAATAAAAGGACAAAAAGGAGAATTAATGAACATTCAGAAAATTGTGGTTTTTGCTCTTCTTAGTTTCAGCGTTGCTGCTTGCCAGCAGGGTGATATTAAGAAAGCAGATCTTAAGACACAAAAAGACAAGGTCAGCTATAGTATAGGTTTGGATATAGGCAAGACCATGAAAAGGCAGTCTATTGAAGTAGAGCCAAAAGCTCTTCTGCAGGGAATTAAAGATGCTCTTGCTAAAGACAGTTTATACCTTCTGACAGATGCTGAAATTCAGGAAGTAATGACCAACTGGCAGAAAGATATGATGGCAAAACAGACAGCAAAGATGAAAGAAGAAGGCGATAAGAATAAGAAAGAAGGCGAAGCTTTCCTTGCTCAGAATAAAACAAAATCAGGTGTAAAGACTACAGCAAGCGGACTTCAGTATAAAGTTATCACAGCTGGAAACGGTGTTACTCCAAAGCCTGAAGATAAAGTAAAATGCAATTACCGTGGAACTCTCCTTAACGGTACTGAATTCGATAATTCATATAAAAGAGGCGAACCTATCGTATTTCCTGTAAAAGGAGTCATAAAAGGCTGGACAGAAGCTCTTCAGATGATGAAGGTTGGCGACAAGTGGCAGCTCTTTATTCCTTCAGATCTTGCTTATGGTGAGCAGGGTGCAGGACAGACAATTCCACCAAATGCAACACTTATCTTTGAAGTTGAATTACTTGGAATTGAAAAATAAAGATTGTATAGATCGAGATTGAAAAAAAGGGGCTGTGCTTTTTGGCAGCCCCTTTTTTTTATTTTACAACGAGAGTCTTTTCTTCAAACATTTTTCTTAACTGATCGATATTTTTTGTAACGCCTAAGGCTAACATTAGTTTTATCCTGGCTTTCTGACCATTTAAGTAATCTGCAAAAATAACACCTATCGAGTGGAGCCATTTACCTGCTCCTGGATAGCCATAAATATCGAGCGTCTCGCCTGCAGGGCAGCGTGAGACAAGTACAACGGGTATGCCTTTTTCAACTGCATATTTAATTCCCTCAAATGCTTCCGGGGGAACATTGCCTACACCCATTGCTTCTACAACAAGTCCGTCTATTCCGCTTTCGGCTGAGAAGCGAAAGAACTTATCGTTCATTCCCGCATAGACCTTCAGTAGGTCAACTTTTGGATCTATTACTTTAGCCGGAAGTTTCTCAAGTTTTCTTGGCAGCCGGTTAAAAAAGACCCTCCCGCGGTCAACAAATCCAAGAGCGCCGAAATCGAGGCTGTGGAATGTCTCTACATTGTCCGTATGCGTCTTTGTGACTTCGCTGGCGGCATTTATTTCGCCATTTAGGCATACAAGTACACCTAAGTCGCGGCTGTTCTCATTAAGGCATATACAGATGGCATCTTTTAGATTTCTTGGGCCATCCCAGTCAGGTTCAGAGCTATTCTTCATTGAACCGATCACAACAATCGGGATAGGAGTGTTAATTGTCAGATCGAGCAGATATGCTGTCTCCTCCAAAGTATCTGTTCCATGTGTTACAACTATACCATCTGGGTGATCTTTGTCAATAAATTCTTGTATCTTTTTCGAGAGCGTCAACATCAGCTCGGGCGTCATATGAGGACCCGGGTATTTCCCGAAGTCATGAATGGAAATGTTTGCAAGTCCCCGTACCTCTGGCATCATGTCTATTAGGTCATTGCCTGAAAAATGAGGCACGGCCCCGCCTGTATTTTCATCTATCTTCATCGAAAATGTGCCACCGGTGAAGACAATAAGTAAATTTTTCATTTGTTCTCTGGTAGTTTATTATGCAAAGCGCTGTGTCAAAATTATGAAAAGCAAATATAATTTCAAACCGGCAATTTCTTCATTCTAAATTGCTTGATTATAATAGCCAAATAGTAATAGATTTCACACTGTAATTGTTGATGCTTTTTCTTTTTTACATTTTATTTAGGAGTCTTTCAAATTGAAAAAGTCTTTACTAAAAAAGTCTTTACTTTTAGCAGTTATGATCCTTCTTGCTCAGAGCGCTTATTATCCATGCACATCGGCCGTTATTTCCGGCAAGGCTACAGCAGATGGCAGGCCGTTGCTATGGAAGCACAGAGACAGCGACAGCCAGGAAAATAAACTTATGTATTTTTCAGGAGAAAAGTTCAACTTCATAGGCGTAATTAATTCGAGTGACTCTACAGGCAAAGAGATCTGGATGGGTACAAACAGCGCTGGCTTTAGTATTATGAATACAATGTCCTATAACCTGAACATTGGTCAGAAGTGTGATGTGCCAAACGACCAGGAAGGACTCTTTATGAGGGCTGCTTTGGAAAGGTGTGCTAACTTAGAGGACTTTGAAAAATTTCTTGATGAGGGGAAAGGCAAATGGGGAATAGCCGCTAATTTCGGATGCATTGATGCAAAAGGTGGTGCAGCTTATTATGAAACCGGATATTACAGCTATATGAAATTTGATGTCAATGATCCAAGAGTTGCTCCAAATGGATATCTTATTCGCACAAATTTCTCCTTTACCGGCGATGGTGAACATGGAATGGGCTATATTCGTTTTGCTACTGCAATAAAACTATTTAATGAGTATTACAAAGACAGTAACATAACTTTGGATTTTGTACTTAAACAGGCAGACCGTAACCTTCAGAACTCGCTTACAAAAAGCGACCTGAATACTTATCCAATGCCCGAAGATACTACGGTTACATTTATTCCTTTTCGTGATTACATAGTAAGAAATTCTACTGTTTCTTCAATGATAGTTCAGGGAGTAAAGCCAGATGAAGATCCAGGCCTTACAACAATGTGGACAGTTCTTGGATTTCCTCTTACAACTATAGTCACCCCGGTCTGGGTTGCAGCAGGAGAGACACTTCCATCTGTTACTTGTGCCGAAGCTGGAAAGACAGCACCAATAAATAAAAAGTCTCTTGCGCTAAAGAAAAAATGCTTTCCGGCCCTGATAGATAATGGGCGTGATTATCTTAACATCGCAGCTGTTAAGAACAAGAAGGGAACAGGTGTTCTGCAGAAACTTCTTCCTAAGGAAAATGAAATTGTTGAAAAGACAGCAGAGCTTATTTCACAGTGGAGAAAAAATGGGTTTAAAAAAGAAGATGCTCTTAAACAGTACAAATGGCTAGATCAGTATGTTAACAAAGTTTATAAAGAAGAATTCGGGATTTAAGTAATGCTGAAAATCTATAGTGTGCCGAGAGCTTAAAACAAAAAGTCTCAGCACACTATATACTCAAAAATAAAAAAGTTTACTTTTCTAACAGGGCAACATTTTCAATATGGTAGGTATGTGGAAACATATCTACGGGTTTTATCTTTACAAGTCTGTAGCCTTCCTCGTTGAACATTTTTATATCTCTTACCTGTGTTGCAGGGTTGCAGCTTACGTAAACAATTCTCTCGGGGTCCAGCTTTACTACATCCTTTACCGTTACAGGATTCATACCGCTTCTTGGCGGATCTAGAATTACAACATCGGGTGAGGGGAGTTTCTTTTGATAAACAAGCGAAAGGAAAGACCGGTTAAGATCTGCAATGAAAAAGTGAACATTGTCGATTGCATTGAACTTGCGGTTTTCCTCTGCATCTTTTACTGCTGGCTCAACGCTTTCAAATGCGTAAACGCTTTTTGCTTTCTTTGAAACAAAAATAGAGATAGTTCCTGCTCCGCTATAAAGGTCATATACAACATCATCTTTTCCTATTCCGCCAAAGTCCAGTGCAGTTGAGTAAAGTTTTTCAGCCTGAAGAGTGTTTGTCTGGAAAAAAGAATTAGCGCTGATTCGGAATTTGAACTCTCCAATTGTATCATGAATATATCCGCTTCCGTAATAGATCTTTTCATAGTCGCCAAGGGCAACCTGTGCAAGCTTAGTATTTATATTGTTTATTACAGTTGTTACTTCCGGTACCTGCTTTATGAGTCCTTCTGTATACTCTTTCATCAAAGCATCGTTTTCCTCGGATGTAACAAGATTTACCATTAGGTCATCTGTATGGTGCGTCTTTTTTATTATTAAATTTCTTAAATATCCAAGGTGAGTCTTTGTTGAATAAATTGTTTCACCTTTTGCTTTGAAGAAGCTGCGTGTGAAATTTAACACAGAGTTGCTTTCCTTTGATTGAAGAAAGCATTCTTCTATGTCGAGTACCTTGTCATAAATGTTAGGAAGATGAAGTCCGAGTGCAAAGTTGCGGTCTACATCTGTATCTAGCTCTTCTTTTTTTAGCCATCTTTTTTCTGTAAAAGAGTACTCCATTTTATTTCTGTAGTAGAATGTTTTTTCAGATGGAGCTATTGGAAAATATTCGAAATCCTTAAAGCCACCGAGCCTTTCAAAGATATCGATTACCTGTTCCTGTTTGTATTTGAGCTGTGACTGGTAATTAAGATCCTGCTGTTTGCATCCTCCGCAAAGTCCGAAATACTTGCACTCAGCTTTTGTTCTTTCTTCAGATGGCCTTAATACCTCAACTGTCTTTGCTTCGGCATAAGACTTTTTAACCTTTGTTATCATAGCTTTGACTTTGTCGCCAGGATAAGATCCGTTGACAAAAATTACAAAACTTTTGCCTGCGCCTTCCTGCGGCAATTCGTCTTCTGAAGTGCTATTTGCACCTGCTGGGATATTGTTTAATATTTCCCTTGGAATTTTTGAAATGCCTTTCCCCTCAAAAGCGTACTTGGTTATTTCTAATTCTATGATTTCACCTTTTTTCAAATTTATTTTCTCCGGTGGTATTTATTTTTTTTTGTTCTTATTTTTTCTTCAGCAAAAGTGTTTTGAATCCAATGTATTTATTGCCACCTTGCTTAAGGTATACATTTGATTCGTGACTGATCCTGTTTAATAATTTTTTGTTAAAACTTTTTTCTTCTTCAGAAAGTTTATTTATCTGATCTTTCAAAAGCCCTGCTGTCATTGAGTAAAATGAGTTTAGTGTTTTACTTAGATCTTCTTCATAGATGACGTCAAAATTTCTTTCCTCATAGTAGCTCTTTATCTTATCTGTATGAAGGGGGGATAGGGCTGAATCTTCCCAGATATTTTTTACAAACGTTGGTGTGTTATCTGTAAGCTGAACAATTTCTCCTACGCAGAAATATCCATCTGGCTTTAACACCCTTTTTATCTCTTTTACTATTTTATTTCTCATCTTGCTTGAGACTGATGCTTGTGCATAGACGAGGTCAAATGTTGAGTCCAGGTAGTCTGTGTTTTCAAAGGCCATCATTTTTGCTGCCACTGTTCCTTCGGAGCGTTCAATTAAAAGTTCTGCATTTATGAGTGACTCATAGTCTTCGACGATCAGTTCAATTTTAGTCTTGCTTTGCTCATAGAGGCGTTTTGCCAGAAGCTCTGAATTTGCTCCTATGACGAGTATAGATTTTTCATTAAGGTCCAGATTTTCAAGTAAGAGTCTTAACTGCTCTGATGTTCCGGGTAGATAAATTCGATGCATTGGGATCTTTGGGTTTAAAATGTATATAAAAATAAAATGTTGTTAAAAATAAACAAAGACTTGGCAATAAAGAAGGCGAATATACATTCGCCCTTAATTTTTCAATTACTTTTTATGAGGTTCGTTTTGTAAGTTTTTTTTGACAATCAGAACTTCCCTTCAATTGCCCGTCTTACAAAGCCATCTGCTTTTTCAAGTCTTATTTTAGCATCTTCCGTGCTGACATTTGCCTTTATCATCACAAGAGCTGTCTTAACATGACCGCCTGCTTTTTCAAGATACTGAGCTGCCTCGTCGTAAGAAATGCCTGTAATTGTCATAACGATTTTCTTTGAGCGTTCAACGAGTTTCTTGTTAGTCATCTGCAGGTCTATCATCATATTTTCGTAGACCTTGCCCATTTTTATCATTGAGGCAGTAGTAAGCATATTAAGAACGAGTTTCTGTGCTGTACCGCTTTTCATTCTTGTTGAACCCATAATTACTTCAGGTCCAACATAAGGGCACATAGCAATATCTACCTCTTTTATGTCGAAGTTCTCTCTTGGATTACAAGTAACATAGAGAGTCTTTGCTCCAAGTTCTTTTGCTTTTTTTACAGCACCTACAACATAAGGAGTACGTCTGCTGGCAGCAATACCGCATACGACGTCTTTTTCAGTTACGTTAGCCTTTAGTACATCATTAGCGCCATTTTCTTCATAGTCCTCGGCTCCTTCCTGAGCGCGGAACATAGCCTCGCGTCCTCCGGCAATAAATCCATCGATCATGCCAAATGGAGTTCCGAAAGTAGGAGGGCATTCAGAAGCATCTACTACACCGAGCCTGCCGCTAGTACCGGCTCCGAAATAAAGGAGTCTTCCTCCTTCTTTTAGTGCCTTTACTATTACTTCGACTGCCTGCTCAATGTATGGGAGTTCTTTTTCAACAGCTAAAGGGACTTTCTTATCTTCGTTATTAATTATCTGAAGGATCTCAGCCGTATTTCTGGCATCTATATCCATAGAATTAGGGTTTCTCTGTTCTGTAGTTAAATTAGCGATTTCAGCGAAAAGCTTTTTAGTATCAGTTTGACTCATTTAAGTATTTCCAGTATTATTAGTTTTTTTTCCTTTTCATTCCTTGTATTCGTTGGCTTGTAGTTTAATTCAAAGACTGTCAGTTTTTTAATATAATGCCTGTATTTGAGTTCTGCTTGTTTTATTTCCTCTTGCAGGTCCCCGCCTTTTATAGTAGCAATGCATGACCTGTCTTTTATTAGTGGCAGGGCATATCTTAGAAGCATAACAAGTGGGACGGTAGCACGGCTTAGAACAAGGTCAAACTCTGAGCGATACTTTTCTATGAATCCTGGATCTTCAACCCTTTGGCTTTCTGCTTTTATGTTGCTAAGCTTTAGTTTGTTTATGAATTCATTTACTGCATTTATTTTCTTCTGAGTTGAATCTACAAGCACTCCTTTCATGAAGGGTCTTAATATGGCAAATGGAATTCCTGGGAATCCACCGCCAGTGCCTATGTCAATAAATTTCTGATATTTTTCCTGAATGAACCGTGATATGAAGGCTGATATGAATACATGATTCTCTACAACTGCATCTACATCTTTTCTTGAGACGAGATTTACAATTTGATTCTTCTCAACAACCAATGCTGCATAATTAGCCAGTCGTTCGAGCTGATATTCATCCGGGCTACAGCCGTTTTCCCGGAAGAAGTCGGTTAATTCTTGAAGATACTGGTCTTGCTTATCCACGGGACTCCCAAGTTTAAAAAAATCAGGACTTCAAATATACTAATAAAATTGAAATATCCGAAGGGGTAACTCCTGAAATTCTGGAAGCCTGACCAATTGACCTTGGCTTAAACTTATTTAATTTTTCCCTTGATTCAGAGGAAAGCGATTTTGCCTCTGTGTAGTTAAAGTTAAGAGGTATCTGAACGTCTTCATATTTTTCAAGCTTTTCAATCAGTTCCTGCTGGCGCTTGATGTAGCCTTCGTACTTTAGTTCTATCTCAACCTGTTCTAATGCTACTGGGTTTTCCATTAGCTCTCCAATGCCGTTTCTTTCCTCCTCAGGGATCAGATGAAGCAAAGTTGTAAGCTGAAGTTCAGGACGTTTACACAGCTTTGCAATTGTCTCTGTAGAATCTATAGGTGAGATGTTAAAACTCTCAAGAAGGGGATTAACCTGCCTTGCATGCAGCTTCTTTTCTCTTAATGTATCAATGTTGTACTGGATTAGTTTTTCCCGGGTCTTTAGTTCTTTATACATTTCATCTGAAATAAGTCCAAAGCGGTGGCCATATTCAAAAAGGCGCCTGTCTGCGTTGTCTTGTCTAAGAAGAAGTCTGTGTTCGGCTCTTGAAGTAAACATTCTGTAGGGCTCTTCGGTCGATTTAGTTACAAGGTCGTCTATTAAGACTCCTATATAAGCCTCGCTTCTTTTCAGTACAAATTCAGCCTCTTTTTTTATCTTTAGTGCAGCATTTATTCCAGCAATAAGCCCCTGAGCAGCAGCTTCCTCATAGCCCGAGGTACCGTTTATCTGCCCGGCAAAATAGAGTCCTTTTACGATCTTTGTCTCTAGTGTCAGATCCACCTGGTAAGGAGGGAAGAAGTCATATTCAACTGCGTAGCCTGGGCGGACCATCTCAGCTTTTTCCAATCCTTTTATAGAATGGATTGCTTCTAGCTGTATTTCGGCTGGAAGTGAAGTTGAAAATCCATTTACATATATAAGGTCACTATCTAATCCCTCAGGTTCAAGAAATAGCTGATGTCGATCTTTGTCTGAGAACCTTACGATCTTATCCTCAATGGAAGGGCAGTATCTTGGTCCTACGCCGCGTATAACACCTGTAAAAAGTGGTGAACGGGAAAAGCCCTTCTCAAGTATCTTGTGAGTACCAATATGTGTATATGTCATATGGCATGGTACCTGGGGAAGAAAAGGGAACAGAGCTTTTTCGGTTCTTAAGGAAAAAGGTTGTGGCGTGTCATCTCCTGGCTGAATCTCCAGAATATCCCAGTCAATTGAAGACTTTGCGAGCCTTGGAGGTGTACCCGTCTTAAGTCTACCGGAATGGAAGCCTAGTTTAACAAGTGATTCAGTAAGTCCCGTTGCAGGTTTTTCGCCAAATCTTCCGCCTTTTGTAGATGTCAATCCTGTGTGCATTAGACCATTAAGGAATGTACCTGAGCAGATAACTACAGCCTTGCACTCGATGTGATCACCTGAGAGCATGCCTACACCAGTGATGACGCCCTTTTCTGCGAATATTTCCGTAACAGAATCTTCTACAATGCTTAGTCCTGGTGTAGATGAAACCACGCGGTAAGCCTCTTCAGAGTAAAGCTTTCTGTCTGACTGGCAGCGGTGAGCCCATACGGCAGGTCCCTTTGACTTATTTAGCGTCCTGAACTGTATACCTGTTCTATCGGCAATTAATCCCATAACGCCGCCTAAGGCGTCAATCTCATGAACCAGGTGTCCTTTAGCACTTCCGCCAATTGCGGGGTTGCAGGACATTCTTCCCATGGCATGGCCTTCCATTGTAACTATTGCAACTTCGAGTCCCATGTTGGCTCCGGCCACTGCGGCCTCTACACCAGCATGACCTCCGCCTATTACAACTATATCGAATTTCTTCATTTTTACCTTTTTAAAAAATGTTTCACGTGAAACAGTATTCTTTTTTCATTAAGCCTCCCCCAAAGAAAGAAACCTGGTCTTTTAGGTTTAAGCAGGGAGGTCAATTATCTTATTTCCCGATACAGAACCTGGAGAATATATTATTTAGCACATCTTCCGAGGTTAACTGCCCGATTATCTCAGATAAACTATCAATGGCATTTCTAAGGTCGACCGCAATAAACTCGCCGCTTAACCTCTGTGAAACAGAAATTATAGCGTTCTCTAAAAACTCTACTGCCTTTTTAAGAGCATAGTAGTGGCGAATGTTTGTAACAATTGCAGTCTTTTCATTATAACCGGAATCACCCATGGCTCTACTTTTTAGTGTCTCAAGGAGTTTGTCTATTCCTTCTCCGGTTCTTGCAGAAACATAGCTGTCTGCCTTTAGGTCAGGATCGTGCTTTATATCTATCTTGTTAACAAGTTTTATTATTCTTTTTTCATCTGTAAGTGTGCATAGTTCAGAGAACAATTCTTTTGAAAAGCCCGTTTCCACATCGGAAATTAAAACCACAAGGTCGGCATCTTTTACAGCAAGGCGGCTTCTTTGCACACCTTCTTTTTCAATTTTGTCTTCAGTAAGCCTAAGTCCAGCTGTATCAAAAAGGCGGAAAAGAAATCCATCTATGTTCAGGTCCTCACGAATTACATCCCTTGTAGTTCCTGGTATCTCACTTACAATTGCCCTCGACTCTTTAAGCAGGTAGTTAAGGAGCGAGGATTTCCCGACGTTAGGTTTCCCAACAAGAGCAACATTGACTCCATCACGGATGACCCTACCAAAGGAGAAGGATCTAAGAAGCAGAGTTATCTCTGACTTAATTTCTTCTATGGCTTTCCTAAGTTCACTGTTTTCTATAAACTCTAGCTCTTCCTCGGCAAAGTCAAGTTCCAGTTCAATAAGAGAGGAAGAGTTAAGGAGTCTGTTTCTAAGAGAGTCAACTTTAGAGGAAAGAAGTCCATCTAACTGATTTCTGGCTCCACGCATAGATGCTTCTGTCCTGGCATTAATTAGGTCCGCTACGGCCTCTGCCTGGATAAGATCGAGCCTGTTGTTAAGGAAGGCTCGCTTTGTAAATTCACCCGGCTCAGCCAGTCTAATGCCTTTGCGGAGTAGATTTCCTATCAGCTTTTCTACGATAAGCGGGTTGCCGTGAGTGCTGATCTCAAGGCTGTCTTCTCCTGTATAAGAGTTAGGAGACCTGAAGACAGAAACGAGCACGTCGTCTATCAGAAGGCCATTTTCTCCTGTGATATTCCCATAGTGGATTGTGTGTGTCGGTGAGTCTATCAGCTTCTTTTTACCCGAAAAAACACTGTCGACTATCTCTATAGATTTAGGGCCGCTTACCCTTACAACCGAGATTGCTCCTACACCATTTGGCGTTGCCTGGGCAACAATTACATCCTCATTGTCATATTTTTTCATAGAATGCAAAATTAGTTATATAATTCTATAAACTCAATGTTAAAGCCGTTCCCGTAGTCTCATATAAGCCCATGTTTTCTAACATGTAAACAGGAATGCCATACTGATCACATTAAAAAAGATTCCTCTATAAAAAAGGTAGTAGCTCTAATATGTTTCACGTGAAACAGAGGCACTTAGATCTGAAAGGCAATATTGCCATCTTCTGGAAATTTGTGCAAATTAAACTACTAACTTAAGGACCTTTACTACAAAAGATTATCGGCCAAATGTACAAACATGAATTTCACTAAACCAAAATCCGGACCTTCAACATTTTTCTGCCTCCCAGGAGTATTGAGCCTAGTCACTTATACTTCTGTTTTTGTACGAAGAATGTGGATTGTTTAGCTTGGGTTTAATGTTTAACATAAATATATGTTTCACGTGAAACACATATAAACTTTGTAAATATTATAGTATGCTAAATATTTTATGGGCGTCACAAATGGAAAGCTATATGGCGCAAAAGGATTTGAAACTCATTTAAGTTTAAAATGGTATAATTGTCGATATAAAATTAGGGGGTACTAAAAATATAATGGCTTTTAATTTTAACAAACTTACCGTAAAAGCTCAGGAGGTTATCCAAAATTCAATGGAGATCGCTCAGAGCTACAATAATCAGATCATTGAGCCAGAACACCTTCTTGCTGCAATGGTTCAGGATGACAACAGCATTGCTGTTTCTTTCCTGAAAAAAGCTGAAGTTAATATTAATCATATAAAACTTAAAATAAATGAAATGCTCCAGAAGCTTCCCAAAGTCTCTGGCGCAGCCGTTGGTAACCAACAGCTCTCACAGACTACCGCCAGAATGCTCGACGAGGCCTCTGAGGAAGCAAAACAGCTCAAAGATGAATATGTATCGACCGAGCACCTTTTGATCGCTATGGTCTCCTCAGAGGGCAGAGCAGGACAACTAATAAGAGACAATGGAGTAAACAGGGAGACTATACTTGCTGCTCTAAAGGATATACGCGGAAATCAGAGAGTTACATCTCAAAACCCAGAGGATACATATCAGTCACTAAAAAAATATGGGCGTGACTTAAATGAACTAGCGCGTTCAGGAAAGCTTGATCCTGTAATTGGCCGTGATGAAGAAATAAGAAGAGTACTACAGGTACTTTCACGCCGAACGAAAAACAACCCGGTTTTAATTGGCGATCCAGGTGTTGGAAAAACTGCAATCGCCGAGGGAATTGCACATAGAATTGTAAGCGGAGATGTTCCTGAAAATCTTAAGACAAAAAAGATCGTTGCTCTTGACCTTGGCGCCCTGGTTGCTGGTACACAGTTCAGAGGACAGTTCGAGGAAAGGCTAAAGGCAGTAATTAAGGAAGTGCAGGATTCAAATGGCGAGATAATCTTGTTCATTGATGAGCTTCACACGCTTGTTGGTGCCGGAGCCGTTCAGGGCTCTATGGATGCTGCAAATATTCTTAAGCCAGCATTAGCTAGAGGTGAACTCCATGCAATTGGTGCTACTACACTAGATGAATATAAGAAGCATATAGAAAAAGATGCTGCACTCGAAAGACGTTTCCAGCCTGTACTCGTTGGCGAACCTAACGAGGAAGATGCAATATCAATCCTAAGGGGCCTTAAGGAGCGCTACGAGGTTCACCACGGCGTTAGAATCACAGATGCTGCTATTGTTGCTGCCGTGCAGCTTTCAAACAGATATATAGCAGACAGGTTCCTGCCTGATAAGGCAATCGACTTAATTGATGAAGCTGCATCTAAACTTAGAATAGAAATTGATTCTATGCCTGAGGAATTAGATACGGTTGAAAGAAAGATTAAGCAGCTTGAAATAGAAAGAGTTGCCTTAGAGCGTGAACGTGACCCTGAATCTTCAAGAAGGCTTGAGGATTTGGGCAGGGAAATACGAGAACTTAATGAGGAACGTACTGTTCTGAAGAGTCACTGGAAACTTGAAAAAGATAAGATCCAGCAGATACAAAAAATGAAAAGTGATATTGAAAATGCAAGGACACAGGCCGAGCACTATGAACGTGAAAGTGATTTGGGAAAAGTTGCAGAGCTCCGCTATGGTACAATAGCTTCTCTTGAAAAACGCTTAAAACAGGAATCGGAATCTTTGGCCGAGATACAGAAGCAGCACAGGATGCTTAAAGAAGAGGTCGATGCTGAAGATATTGCAGAAGTAGTTGCAAAATGGACAGGTATTCCTGTAAGCAGAATGCTTGAGAGCGAAAGAAGTAAACTTATTCGTATGGAAGATGAACTCCACAGAAGGATAGTTGGGCAGGATGATGCAGTAAGCGCAGTTGCAAACGCCATAAGGCGCTCGCGTACTGGACTGCAGGATGTTAATAGGCCGATAGGATCATTCATCTTCTTGGGCACTACAGGTGTAGGTAAGACAGAACTTGCAAGAGCTTTGGCTGAATTCCTTTTTGACGATGAGCACGCAATGGTTAGGATCGATATGTCGGAGTATATGGAGAAGTTCTCAACCTCAAGACTTATTGGCGCACCTCCGGGATACGTTGGCTATGAAGAGGGAGGGCAGCTTACTGAAGCTGTTCGCAGGAGGCCATATTCTGTTATCTTGCTAGATGAGATCGAAAAGGCACATCCAGATGTATTTAATATTCTTCTGCAGGTCTTAGATGAAGGACGTCTTACCGATAATCAGGGAAGAACGGTTAACTTCAAAAATACAATTATTATTATGACATCAAACCTCGGCTCACACCTGATCCAGGAAAAGCTGGAAAATGCCTCCGAGGATAAAATTCCTTATATACTTGATGACCTTAGAATTAAACTTGTTGAAATGCTGAGGAAACAGATAAGGCCTGAATTTTTGAACAGGATCGATGAAATTGTTCTCTTTAAGCCGCTGATGAAATCAGAACTTAGAAAGATTGTCGATATTCAGCTAGAGAAGGTTAGAAAGATGCTTCTTGATAAGGACCTCATCTTAGAAGTAGATGATGAATCAAAAGACTGGCTTTCACAGCTGGGCTATGATGTTACCTATGGAGCAAGACCACTAAAGCGTACAATTCAGAATTATCTTGTAAATCCTCTTTCGCAGATGATGCTTGTAGATGGTATAGCTCCGGGAGAGCATATAAAGGTGACCTTAGGCAACAGAGGCCGGCTTGAATTTACAAAACAATAAAATTCCATCATAGAATCGCCGCATGTAAAAAGGCAAAAGCGCAACAAGGCTTTTGCCTTTATTTATTAAAAAAATTCCTGCAAATTCCAATTCTTAAAATTGACTTAAAATTAAATAAGCATATAGCATTTGAGAATAAAAACAGTTAAACTTGCTGTTCCGGTTGTCTAATTATCCCCGGAGTTGAATAATAAATGAATAATGAAAATTTTAGATCTAAAGCAGAAAAAGAAAAAAACAGAGTCGCACTCACATCAGTTATTGCCGCAGTTGTCCTTACACTCTTTAAACTAATAGTAGGCGTCTCTACAAACAGTCTTGGTATTTTATCAGAAGCTGCTCATTCGGCGCTGGATCTTATTGCAGCACTAGTTACTTTTTTTGCAGTCAGGTATGCTGCAAAACCTGCAGATGAGGACCACCATTTTGGACATGGGAAAACAGAGAACCTTTCGGCTCTCTTTGAAACAGTCCTCCTTCTTATAACGTGCGTTTGGATAATATTTGAAGTCTATGAACGCTTTACTGTAAAGAGTATCTCTGTTGATGTAAATACATGGAGCTTTATTGTCGTCCTTACTTCAATTGTAATTGATATTTCAAGGTCAATAGCGCTAAAAAAAGTTGCAAAAAAATATAATAGTCAGGCCCTTGAAGCCGATGCGCTTCATTTCTCATCTGATATCTTCAGCTCTCTTGTAGTACTGATAGGTCTGGGCGGATATCTTTATGGATTCCACTATGCCGATTCTGTTGCTGCTCTTATTGTTGCTGTGATAGTTATCTTTATTAGTGTTATGCTTGGAAGAAGAACAATTGACGTGCTTATGGATAAAGCACCAAAAGGTATAAAAGAGAAAATTGAAAACCTTGTAGCCGGCATACCAGAGGTTGCAGCTGTTCATGATATAAAGATCAGAAATTCAGGTGCCGATGTTCTCATAGAAATGAATATTCACGTCGACCCTGCAATGACTATAAATGAAGCTCATGAGGTTTCGCATAAAGTTGAGGGTAAAATTCAAACCGTGATAAACAACAGCAGAGTTGTTGTTCACGCAGAACCAGCCTGAAAGAGGAAGCATTAGAAAGGCATCTTTTATGAATTCATCATTTTTGAAATAGACATTTAAAGCTGTCTTTCTATTTTAATATTAATTCCTTATTTTCAACCTCTTATTAAATTTTCTTAGGATAAAATGTTTTCTGTAATTGCTTATTTGATTGCTGTTGTTCTTGCAAACATGACAGTCTACTGGTTTGGCCCAATTTCTACGCCGATCAACGCTTTCTTTTTAATAGGACTTGATCTTACACTTCGTGACAAACTTCATGACAGGTGGATGGATGATAAGCTGTGGCTTAAGATGTTCATGCTTATTGCAGCAGGTTCAGCAATTACATTCGTGATAAACAGGAATGCAGGAAACATTGCTCTTGCCAGTGTAATCTCTTTTGCTCTTGCTGCATTAGTCGATGCCGTCTCTTATTCTATGCTTCATAAAAGATCCTTTATGATCCGTTCTAACGGTTCAAACCTTGCAAGTTCACTTGCCGACTCAATATTGTTTCCGACGATAGCATTTGGCACTCTAATGCCTTGGGTTATACTCGGACAATTTGTTGCAAAGATATCTGGTGGATTCCTCTGGTCGCTTTTACTGAACAAATTACAGAAAAAAGAACTTGCTCAGTAGTAGCTTTTTAACTCAGTAGTAGCTTTTTGACTTTGCATCAAAGATTGGGCTTAAATTAAACATTTAGCATTTCTTTTAGATATTTTTTCTGGATCTCTAATGGGGGAATTATGCCTTTTGATCCAGATTGAAATTTAATTCCGCACAGACTGAATATTTCACCTAAAGCATCAAACATTGGTTCATCTGCAAATGAATGATCCCGCAAATAGTGAATCAGCTTTAATGTTCTGAATCCATCAAACCATGAGGATTTCTGGCGAAGAAGCTGCTCAGGTTTTTTTGCATTCTGAATTATCCGGCTATAATCTCTTTCAAAATTCTGATGTATGAGGAAGTCATAAAGTGCGCTGTTTATCTTTTTTGCTTCCTCTAAATAAAACTTCGCACTTTGCGCCTCTGGAAGGTTGTATGCAGAAAGCCAAAGTTTCAGGGTATGGAATGACTTTGGGGAATAAAGAAGATATTCATTTTGCACGTGCGAAAGATGCCTGTTTACTCTTTGCCCTGTGCCAAAAGGTACACGCCATGAACCTCTTGGAGAAGGGTAGACAAAGGTCGAATTTATTTTTGAAATTGGTACTACTTTGGCTAACTTTTCCATAAAGTAGAAGTCTTCTGCTGCTTTGCGTTTGTTCATTCCTTCAACCTTTATGTAACTTTCATGGTCACAGGCCATGGTTGAACCAATTGTATGAAATCCATAGTGCGAGTGTGCATAAGTTAGGCCAAGAACATAGTACCTTAAAAATATCTCGTAGCAAATAATTGCCTCTGCATGCTCACCTTCAATTTTATCTATAGCATGACTGAAGTTAACGGCTGCAGCCTGAAGCTTTCTTTTTTGAAAAGCTGAATATATTTCACTTAGATAATTTCTACTAACTGTGCAGTCGGCATCAAGACAGACAAGAATTTTTTTACCCGAAAAATTATAATCAAAAATTCTTAATGCCATGTCCATTCCAAGTTTGCGTGCAAGTCCAACACCGCCATCTTTTTCCGGTAGTTCCAGCTGATTGCTGCTTGCATCAATAAGACCTATCTGAAGTCCTGAAGAGATAATTTCCTTTTGAATATCTGTAAGAGCTGCATTATCATTAAAGCATGGTTTTCCATCTTTGGTGGCGCTTGCGTTAAAGATAATTTCCCTTAAAAATTCCAGCGTATGCAAATTGTTTGTCTTTATTTCGTCAGAAGCTGATCTGGTGTTATTTACAACAAAAATTATGATTGTTTTGCTGAAACATTCGCGATCGTTTGATGCTAAAGAAAGAAGAAGACTTTTTATGTTTTCAAATTCCATTATGGCAGGAATTACAACAGCCATGTGAACAAAAGGGGATTTAGCTGAAAAAGTATCACTTGTTTCAAGCTGCCACTTTTCAAGAGAATATTTTCTTAAATACTTTGTTACTTCTTGCGGCAGGGGGGTATTGTTTGTAGTATTGTTCTCAGCAGACAAGCCGGCGCTCATTTTAGAATCAGTCATTAACTTTATGTGTGATTAGTTTTATATAGAAAAATATTTCATTATTATTTCTTTGGCCTTTTCAATATCAGGTCCATCTATCCAGTGGATCTTTATTCCTTCACGCTCCATTTTTCTGAACCAGGTCATCTGCCTTTTAGCAAAATCGTGAATTGAACTATTTAGCTTCTGGTACATGTCATTGTAATTGAGCTGGCCTTGAAGGTAAAGAGAGACAAACTTATATTCCAGGCCAAAGAAGCTTAGTTTCTCATGGCTTACACCGCTTTCAATAAGCATCTTTACCTCATCGATCATTCCGCCATTAAGCCTGTCTTTTAACCTTTTGGTGATCCTTTCCTTTACTAGCTTTCTGTCGGCATTTATGCCTATAACAAGAGAAGAGATCTTTTCTTTTTTTATGGAAAGGTTGGCATCTTTAGCCTCGGCTATCATTATGGCACTTATGATCCTTTCTTTATCTAGAATATCGGTTGTGTTATGAAGCTTTGGATTAAGCTTTAAGAGCCTTTCTTTTAGCTCCTCAAGAGAAAGCTCATTAAGCCAGGAAAAACTCTTTAAGTCCTGAACCTCCTTAAGAGAGTAGCTGTGCAGCACGGCATCAAGATATAAGCCGGTGCCGCCAACTAAAAATGGGACCTTATTGTCTTCTTTTATTATTCTGAAAGAATTATAAAAATGCTTCAGAAATAAGAAAAGGTTGAATTCTTCCTGGGGGCTAATTATATCTATGATATGATATGGTATTTCTTTTCCATCTACGAAGTAATCCTTCAGGTCTTTGCCAGTCCCAATATCCATCCCTTTATATACCTGCCTTGAATCAGCTGAGATTATTTCGCCCCGAAATTCAAAGGCAAGTTGTGCTGCAAGTGATGTCTTACCTACAGCCGTAGGGCCAAGTATTGTAATTAAATTATATTGCATTTAACGTATAGTTTTCAAAAATTCATAAAATACAGGCATCAAGATAAAAAAGAAATGCCATTGCAAAAAGCAGAATGGCATTTTTCTAAAATTTAAGATAATTCTTTTTTAAGAAAGCTTTTCTTTAACCTAGAGGTGCCGCAGGAAGTGTGATTATGAAGTTTGCTCCTTCACCAAGGTCACTTTCAACACTAATTGTTCCTCCGTGGTTTTCTACTATCTTCTTTGTTATAGATAGTCCTAAACCTGTACCTTCCGTCTTTCCGTGTGACATAAATGGATCAAAGATCTTATCTTTTATGCTCTCAGGAATTCCGGGGCCATTATCCTTAAAGGAAATATCAACAAAGTTCTTTCTGTTCTTTGTCGTTATAAGTAGCTTTCCTCCTTCACCCATAGCGTCACAGGCATTGCGGACTATATGTGTGCAGCACTGGTAGAATTCCTTTCTATCTAGTTTGACACTGATATCCTTGTCGTATTGTTTTATGAT
>JAUZPB010000004.1 GCA_030706145.1 Bacteroidota bacterium | reverse complement strand
CCTCTGGAAAACAAATTCTCTTTTTGTCAAAAGTAATTGGAAGAACTCTATATAAAAGATTTCCTGAATCAACCTTGAATCAATAGGAAATAAAATGAAGAAATATATTTATAATTTTACCCTTATTTTATCTGTACTATGCATAGTAGCATATTTTACTAAATGGAATACTCAAGGGCAAAAAACATACAAAGCAGGTGAACTAAATAAACTTTTAGCAGATGGAAATGAAGAAAAAGAACATGCAAAGCCTGGATATCCTGGTGAAATGTTGAGCTGGTACATTGAGCAGCGGGGCAAAATGCCCGTTCAGTGGAGGCAAACTGCATTAAATCATATTCAGCTTCACAACATAAGACTAAATAAGTCAGCGAACATTTTTAACTGGACACAGCTTGGGCCTGGAAATATCGGCGGACGAATAAGAAGCATTGCTGTGGATCCAGTAAATGGCCAGGTGATTTATGTGGGATCTGTTGGTGGAGGTGTTTGGAAAACGATCAATGGCGGAAATAGCTGGTTCCCATTAAAAGACAACATGGAAAATCTTTCCATCAGTTCACTCGCTATTGACCCTATTAACCATAATGTTATTTATGCTGGCACTGGTGAGGGGTTTTTTAATTCAGATGCACTGCGAGGTGAAGGAATTTTTAAGTCGACTGATGCAGGAACAAGCTGGAATAGCCTGCCTTCTTCATTAAATTCTAATTTTTATTTTGTAAACCGTCTTGCAATAGATAAAACTACAAGCACTTTATGGGTTGCTACAAGAAACGGACTATATGCTTCATCAGATGGAGGAAATACCTTGACTGGTGTACTTACTGGTGAGAACACTAACTGCACAGATGTTAAAGTAGCTTATACAAATCCAACTACAATCTACGCTTCATTTGGCCTGCAGAATGATTTTACTGTTTATATCAGTAACGATATGGGGAATAATTTCCATGAAGGTTATAGCTCTCAAACGACTAAAATGGGTAGAACAGAACTCGCTGTTTCTCAAAGCAATCCTCTCGTGGCTTATTTGTCTTCCATGGACCTTCAGACTGATAAAGTCGGAATGATGAGAGTGACAACAGATGGCGGCAATAATTGGAGCCCTGTTACAATTCCTGGAGGGAATGATACATATACTAGTGACCAGGCATGGTATAATAATGCTTTGGCTGTCGATCCAAATAATGATCAGACACTTTATGCAGCCGGATTAGCACTTTATAGATCAGATGACAGGGGAAATTCATGGACAAAGTTAACCGAATGGTATTCACAGAATAAATATCCCTATGTTCATGCTGATAACCACGTAATTGCTTTCGACCCTAATAATGGAAATACAATTTATCTTGGAAATGATGGTGGAATTTATAAATCAGATGATAAAGGCATATCCTGGAAAGACCTGAATAATAATCTATTTATTACTCAATTTTACTATGGAGCTGTTGACCCAAAGGAAAATATATTCTATGGCGGAGCACAAGATAATGGAACGCTTAAATCTACAAATGGAGGGACCAATTGGACAGAAATTCTTGGAGGAGACGGTGGTGCCGTTGAAGTAGATTATCAGAATACGAACACTATATACATGGAATATGTCAAACTTACGTTTTTCAGAAGCCTTGATGGCGGCATTACTTATCAAAAAAAGATGAATGGTATACCTACACTATCAGGATACGAATGGAATGGGACATCAGATCGCTGCGAGTTTATATCTCCATTTACTATGGACCCGAATGACCCAAATACTATTGTTGCCGGAACATACAAGGTATATAAGACAACAGATGGAGCAAATAACTGGAGTTCAATAAGTGATGATTTGACAGGAGACGGAACTGGACCTACAGGGAGTAAGGTTTCTGCTCT
The DNA here is from genome assembly GCA_030706145.1 of Bacteroidota bacterium. Lineage (GTDB taxonomy): Bacteria > Bacteroidota > Ignavibacteria > Ignavibacteriales > SURF-24 > JAUZPB01. The sequence continues at coordinate 85,470 of JAUZPB010000004.1, read as the reverse complement.
TGCCATTGCAAAAGCAAATTCTAATGTGATCTATGCTGGCTGCTCAAATGGATTAGTCCAGGTTACTACTGACAATGGGAATACCTGGAATTTACGCAATAATGGATTGCCAGGGGCATATTTAAGAAGAATCGCTATAAATCCGGAAGATCCTGCAACTGCAGTCGTTGTATATTCAGGTTATTTGGATGGAAGTAAAGTTTATTTAACAAACAATTATGGCAGTTCATGGACTAATATAAGCGGAGATCTGCCAAATGTTCCTGTTAACTCGGTCTTAATCAATCCTGTAGATATTAAAAATATAATCATTGGAACTGATCTTGGCATCTTCTCTACTTCAAATGGGGGAGTAAATTGGATATTGGAAAATAATGGACTTCCAAACGTTGCTGTAGATGATCTGGATTACAGGGCTTCTGACAGCAAGATATTTGCATCTACACATGGCCGCGGAATGTTTTTCTCTTACTGGAATACTTCTGCTACTGCTGTTAATATTGACAATTCACTTCCAAAGTCTTTTGATCTATCGCAAAATTTTCCAAACCCTTTTAACCCAACAACGCAGATAAAATATCAATTGCCATCGCCTCAAAATGTAAGAATAGTTATTTATGATATAAATGGCAGAGTAGTCAAGGAATTAGTAAACAGTTTTAAGAATGCGGGTGTATATTATGTTACATGGGATGGCAGAAATGAAAATGGAAGCCAGACTGCCAGTGGTTTATATCTTTATACTATCCAGGCAGGTAATTTCCAGAAGACAATGAAGATGATCCTCTTGAAATAAGGAAGATTTTCCTAACAGTAAATAGATATAAAATATCTTAAGCAGCCGGGGGGAAATATATATGTACTTTATCGACAGGAAAGATGCAGGAGAAAAGTTAGCTGAACTATTAATGGATTATTCAAACCGGGAAGATGTTCTAATTCTTGCTTTGCCAAGGGGTGGAGTTCCGGTTGCATATGAAGTTTCACAATTGATCCATGCTCCTCTTGATGTTTTTCTTGTAAGAAAACTTGGCGTGCCGGGACGGGAAGAACTGGCTTTTGGTGCAATAGCTTCAGGCGGGCTAAAAATATTCAACGACAATGTTATAAGGATCTTCAATATCTCTGATGATATGATAAAAACTGTCTTGAAGCTTGAGACAGAAGAATTAAATAGAAGGGAGAAGTTTTATAGGAATAACAGGCCCTTCCCAAATTTAACAGGTAAAAAAATAATTTTAGTTGACGACGGAATGGCTACAGGTGCCACTATGAAAGCTGCAGTCCGGGCCTTAAAAGGAAAAGGGAAAATGAAAGTTATTGTTTCTGTTCCTGTTGCCCCTGAAGAAACTTGTCATAGCATTGCAGTAATTGCAGATGAAGTAGTATGTGCAATTAGCAGCCGGGATTTTTCTGGAGTAGGATCTTACTATGAGGACTTTTCTCAAGTCTCTGATGAAGAAGTAATCGACATTTTACAAAGAAATGAAAATTACCAGTATTAAAGCACTGGGAAATATTTTTCTCTCATATTCCCCAGCGCATTTAAAACAATTAAAAAAAGCCCTTTATTTCAGAAAAGTACTTATCAATATATCTTTCTGCCTCATCTATTGACTTTGCCTCTGTAATACATCTTATTATTGGTTCAGTATTTGACTTCCTGAAATGTACCCAATGATCAGCAAAATCGATTTTCAATCCATCTTCAGTATTTATTTTTTCGTTACAGTACTTATCTCTAAGCTCTTTAATGATATCATCAGGATTATGGCCAAGGAGTTCAATCTTTCTTTTAGCAATAAAATACTGCGGAAGTGATTTCTTCAATTCACCTAATGTTCCTCCAAACTCAAGCAGGTGCTGAAGTGTTATAGCAATGCCAACCAGGGCATCTCGTCCATAATGAAGTGCTGGATAAATAACACCACCGCTGCCTTCTCCACCTATTATAGATCCTGTTTCAATCATTTTCTTTACGACATTAGCTTCTCCAACCGGGGAGCGGAATACCTGGCATCCAAATTCACCTGCAACATCATCTACAGCTCTTGTAGTTGATAGGTTAACAGCTACATTACCTTTTTTCTTTGAAAGAACAAACTTAACTGCCTGTGTTATTGTATTTTCTTCGCCAAAGGGTTCACCTTTTTCAGTAATTAAAACCAAGCGGTCAACATCCGGATCTACTACAACAGCAAGGTCAGCACCGGTTTGCTTTACTACTTTCATTGTTTCAGTTAGGTTTTCAGGCAATGGTTCAGGCAGCCTTGGAAAAATTCCTGTCTTTTCAGTGTTCAACTCAATTACTTCGCAGCCGAATTCACGAAGCAGATTTGGTATAACATAGACTCCGGCGCCATTTACGCAGTCTGCAACTACTTTAAATTTCCTTTTCTTAATAGACTGAATGTCAATATATTCAAGGTTTATTGCATCTTTGACATGTTTCCAAAGGCCTTCTGAATAAGTAGTAAGTTTACCTAGCTTATCCCAGCTTTCGTATTTGCTTTGACCAGCAGCATAGATCCTCTGAAGTTCGACATTTTCCTCAAGACTCATAAACTGCCCTGTCTTATTTAATAATTTAAGGGCATTCCATTCATTTGGATTATGGCTTGCTGTAATTGCAATTCCGCCTGCAGCTTTTATTTGCTTTACGGTATACTGAACCGTTGGTGTAGGGGTTATTCCAATATCAATAACTTCATGTCCTTTGGCAATCAGTGTCCCTATAACAATACTTTTAACCATCTCACCAGAGATTCTTGCATCTCTGCCTACAACAATCTTACCTTTGCCGCAAAAATCAGCATAGGCCGACGTATATCTGACAAGAACATCGGGTTCCAGGCCATCACCGATGATCCCTCTTATGCCAGAAATACTTACCATTAAGGTGGGCATCATTCCTCCACTATTTTTATCTTCGATTCCTCTGACTTTATAAAATATAGAAAAAATCCAAAATTCCGTTTAATCAGAATAAAATATTTTAAATTTAAATGTAACACTAATTAGATCAATATTCCTTTTTAATCTTTATCTAAATTCTAATTAAATGTCTTGTAAGCTAAAAAGGAAATCTTTTATCTTAATAAATAATCCGGCTGGTAATAAACAATGATAAAAGAAGAGATAGCAAAAATAAACAAACTCCTAATAAAAAAATATGGTCTGCCTATACAAAAAAATCCTAATCCGGACCCGGTGGATATACTAATTGCCACGATTTTGTCACAAAATACAAATGACAGGAACTCTTATAGGTCATTTGTTAATCTTAAAAAGGAATTCCAAAGCTGGGAAGAAGTTGCAAAATCTGACCTTCTTTTAATTGAAAAACCAATTAGATATGCAGGCAAACTCTTCCGAATTGTTCTATTTGTCCAATATTCAAGCTGTGCGCTTATGAGTACAAGAATATGTCTGAAAATGTTGAATACAAGGAAAGTACATTCCTGCTTCTGGATAACATAGAATGAAGATGATCTATGATAACAGGAATGTTTTTTTTAACGCAATTGTTGATTATATTAAGTGAATATTACAGATAGCGGGGCAATAATGTCAGGTAAATATGATATTGCTATTTTAGGTGGTGGACCAGGTGGGTATGTAGCTGCCATTAGATCCGCACAACTGGGTTTTAAGACAGTAATAATTGATAAAGATAACTTAGGGGGAATTTGTCTTAACTGGGGGTGCATCCCCACTAAAGCTTTGCTTAAGAACGCAGATTTGTATGAGAAGATTAAAAATGCCGGACAATTTGGGATAAATGTTGAGAATTGCTCGTTTGATTTTCCAAAGATTATTAAAAGAAGCAGAGATGTTGCTGACAGATTAGCAAGGAATGTTGAATATCTGATGAAGAAAAACAAAATTGACCGCATCAGAGGCTTTGGAAAATTTGCTAATGAGAAAGTGCTTGAAGTTTTTGATCAGAATGGAAATATAACCGAAAGCATTGAAGCCAGCAAAATAATTATAGCTACAGGGGCAAGAGCAAGAACTATTAAACAGATCCCTGTAGACGGAGAAAAGATAATTACAAGTACAGAGGCAATGGTACTAAAAGATATGCCGGCAGAGATGATAATTATTGGTGCTGGGGCAATTGGAATTGAATTTGCATACTTCTATAGCGTCTTTGGTACAAAGGTAACTGTAGTTGAAGCCTTAAACAGTATACTGCCCATTGAAGACAAAGAGATCAGTGAAGCTCTCACAAAGGAATTAAAGAAAAAAGGTATTACAATTCATACCAGATCTATTGTCGAGAAGGCAGAAATTAAAGGAAACCGTGTTGAAGTAACTTTGAATTCCGAGGGTAAAACAAGTGTTATTTCTGCTGATATTGCTCTAAATGCCATAGGTGTTACAGGTAATGTAGAGGGTTTCGGGCTCGAAAACCTTGGCATTGAATTATTCAAAAACCATATAAAAGTAGATAAGAGAACTTATCAGACAAATATAAATGATATTTTTGCCATTGGAGATGTAATAGGCCCACCATGGCTTGCTCACGTTGCTTCTGCTGAAGGGATCCATTGCGTTGAGACAATAAAGGGATTAAATCCTCCTGCAATTGATTATGATATGATCCCGGGGTGCACTTATTGCCAGCCCCAGGTTGCAAGCGTAGGTTTGACAGAAGAAAAAGCTTTGGCAGAAGGCTATGATCTAAAAATTGGAAGATTTCCTTATTCGGCCAGCGGTAAAGCTTTTGCCGTTGGAGAAAGAGAAGGAATGGTAAAAGTAATTTTTGATAGTAAATATGGTGAACTTTTGGGCGCTCATATAATAGGCTCTGAAGCGACAGAACTTATTGCCGAGTTCACACTAGCTAAATCAATGGAGGCAACATTTGAAACAATCATCAAAACTGTTCATGCACATCCAACTTTATCAGAATCAAATATGGAAGCAGTAGCAAATGCTTATGGAGAGGCAATTCACATTTAGAGAAATTGATTATTTCGACCTTGGCATGATAGCATATGACAATGCCTGGGATCTGCAGAAAAAAACTTTTGAATTAAGAAGAAACAACAGTATAAATGATACTCTCTATCTTCTGGAACATCCCAATACATATACATTGGGAAAAGTAACTGACAAAGCAAATCTAATAAGCTCAGAGGAGTTTCTTAAGAAGAATAATATATCCATCTTCGAGATAGACCGCGGAGGGGATATTACATATCATGGGCCAGGACAGATTGTCGGCTATCCGATAATTGATCTAAAACTCTGGAAAGAGGATACTCACCTTTATCTACGCGGACTTGAAGAAGTTATTATTCGTACCTGTAAGGATTATGGAATTAATGCTACAAGAATAGATAAACTTACTGGGGTTTGGATAGACCATAGAAAAATTGCTGCAATTGGAATAAAAGTTAGCAGGTGGATAACAATGCATGGCTTTGCTTTTAATGTTAATACAGACTTATCACTTTTTAATGGAATTATTCCGTGCGGAATAAAAGACAAAGAAGTTACTTCATTAAAGAAGGAATTGGGAATGGAGATAAACTTAAGCGAGGTAAAATCCAGATTGGTGAGCAACTTTTCCGAGGTCTTCAGTTATGATAAGGTCAATGAGCAGAATAAGAGGGAAATAATTCATCCAGTCCAATAAACTGGTTGATTAAAAATTGGAAGGAATAGAGAAAATGACTAGGGAAAATGAAAATAGAGCAGAGAATATGACGGCTGCTGAAACCCAAAGGGAGGAAACCCCAACAGGGAAAATTGATTCCTTCGGGGGCCTTACTAAAAATGAGCTGATGAATGCCTTAAGAATGATGTATATGTCGAGGCAAATCGATATAAAAGCCATGAACCTTCTTAAACAAGGGAAATCCTTTTTCCATATTCCAGGAGCCGGGCATGAGGCTACTCAGGTTGCATGTGCTCTTGCAATGAAAAAGGGAATTGACTGGGCCTTCCCATATTACAGGGATCTGGCTTTTACTTTAGCTATGGGAGTAAAACCTGAGGAAGTTTTTCTAACAATGCTTGCAAAAGCCGATGATCCTATGACAGGCGGCAGGCAGATGCCATGCCATTGGGGATATAAGGAGCTTAATATTCCAACTCAGTCAAGCCCGACAGGTACGCAGTTCCTTCAGGCTGTTGGAAGTGCACTTGCTAACGTAAAAAAGGGAATTAATTCTGTTACATATGTCAGCAGCGGCGAAGGCACAACAAGTGAAGGAGAATTTCACGAAGCTGTAAATTGGGCAAGCAGGGAGAAAATCCCTGTGGTTTTCGTCATCCAAAATAACAAATACGCAATCTCTGTCCCTGTTCAATTCCAGTCAGGCGGAAAGGATGCCTCCATTGCAGAGATGATGAAAGGTTATGAGAACCTTTTAAGACTGAGGGTAAATGGCACTGATTTTCTTGCCATGCATGCCGCGGCACAAACTGCCTTTAAGTACGCAAGGCAAGGCAAAGGACCTGTTTTAATCGAAGCCGATTGCGTAAGGCTTCTTTCGCATTCATCTTCAGATGACCAGAAAAAATACAGGACACAAGAGGAAATTGAGGCAGATCAAAAGAAGTGCCCGATAAACCATTTTTCTGAGCTTTTGTTAAAGCGTAATGTGATGACTGTCCTGGCCTATGAGGAGCTTAAAAAAGAAGTAAATAATCATATCGAGGAAGCTGCAAACTGGGCTATGACGCATGATGATCCCAAAGCCGAAACAGCTACAAAATATGTCCTGGATGAAAGTGGGAAAAAAGAAAGACTTATTTATGAAAAAAATAAACCATCCGGAAAACCAATTGTACTGGTTGATGCAATAAATCACGCCATTCGCGAAGAAATGGAAAGAAACAATAAGATATATCTTTTCGGCGAGGATGTTGCTGACAATAAAGGAGGCGTATTTACAGCTACAAAGGGATTGTCCTCTCAGTTTGGTTTGCAAAGAGTATTTAACTCTCCCTTAGCCGAGGCTAGTATTGTAGGTGTTGCAATCGGAATGGCTCTAAATGGCTTAAAACCTGTTGTTGAAATTCAGTTCGGTGATTATATCTGGCCTGCTTTTATGCAGTTCAGAGATGAAATGGTTACTTATCGCTACAGGTCAAACAATCACTGGGAAGCTCCAGTTGTAACACGAGTTGCTGTCGGTGGATTTATTCATGGCGGACTGTTTCACAGCCAGAATATTGAAGGCTTTTTTGCACATATGCCTGGACTACTAATTGCTTATCCATCAAATGCAGCAGATGCAAAGGGATTGTTAAAAACTGCATTAAGAATAAATGACCCTGTCTTGTTCCTTGAACATAAAGGATTGTATAGGCAAAGCTATGCCACCACTCCCGAACCCGATGCAGATTACCTTGTCCCGTTTGGCAAAGCAAAGATAATAAAAGAGGGCAATGACATTTCTGTCGTGACTTACGGTGCAATGGTTCATGAAACAAGTTTTGCCGCCGCTAAACTAAATGAAATGGGATATTCAATTGAAATTATTGATCTAAGGACTATCAATCCTTTGGATGAAGAGACAATCTTTAATTCTGTTAAAAAGACTGGAAAAGTTGTTATCATTCATGAGGATTCACTTACAGGGGGATTCGGTGCTGAAATAGCTGCTAGAATAGCTGATAACTGTTTCCAGCACCTTGATGGACCGGTCAAAAGAATTGCAGGACTGGACACTCCGATTCCTTATCATCCTAATTTAGAAAATGCAGTACTCCCAACCCGGGAAAGAATCTACAGAGCATTGAAGGAAATGCTCGCTTATTAAGCCTTTATACAACTTTAGGAGGAGGGTGTAAAATGAGAATTGATGTAGTTATGCCTAAAATGGGGGAGAGTGTTAATGAGGGGACTATCATAAAATGGCATAAGAAAAAAGGTGATAGAGTAAAAAAAGATGAAATAATCTTTGAGATCAGTACAGATAAGGTTGATACTGAAATACCTTCCCCCTCAGATGGTATTCTTTCGGAAGTAAAAGTTTTTGAGCAGGAGACCGTTCCGGTAGATACGGTTGTGGCTGTAATTGAAACAGCTGAAAATAGTGAAATGCCTCAGGAAAAAACGCCAGTTTCTCCTTCTTTTGAGAAGAAACAGGCCGAAACACCATCGACTACCCAGATTGGAGGAAATCTTATTGAAATACCTATGCCCAAGATGGGCGAGTCAGTTATGGAAGGAACAATAATAAAATGGCATAAAAAGCCAGGAGATCCAGTTAAGAAAGATGAGGTCCTTTTCGAGATAAGTACAGATAAAGTCGATACTGAGGTCCCATCACCTGAAGATGGAACACTTGCAGAGATACTTGTTGGTGAGCAGCAGACAGTAGAGGTCGGGACTATAGTTGCCAGAATAACATCAAAAGGGGGTGTATATAAAGAACCGGCGGCTACTGTTGTTAAAACTCCAATTGTAGAAAGTGAAAATATAATAGAAAAAAGGGTCCCTCAAATGGACAGCCTTTATGCTGAGATTAAATCAAATGAAGCTTTTCAGGAGGTAAGACCCTCAGCAAAGAGATTTTATTCTCCACTTGTCCTAAATATCGCTCAAAAGGAAAACGTCGCTTTTGAAGAACTTGAAAATATCCCTGGAAGCGGCGTTGAAGGAAGGGTAACAAAAAAAGATATTCTGGATTACATAAGCAATAAAGGAATAGTTAAGACCAAAGAAGAAACTCCTTCTTATTCATATCCAAAGAAAGCTCCTGAAAAGAGCTTTTCCCCTCAGGAAGAACAAAAGCAAGTCCTACAGGAAAGGACTCAACAAGAAAAACTGCATCAGCCTTCATTTTCAGATGGCAATAATGAGCTTATCCCCATGGATAATATACGTCAGAAAATTATGATGCATATGGTAAAAAGCAGGGATACTTCAGTCCATGTTTCCGCTATGATTGAAGTGGATATGATGAAAATTCACAATTTTATCAAAATCAATAAAGATGATTTTCTAAAAAGAGAAAATATAAAGCTTACTTATATGCCCTTTATTGCTAATGCATGCATTAAAGCACTAAAAGAGTATCCGTATCTTAATTCCTCGATTGATGGCACTAATATTGTACTAAAAAGGTATATTAACCTTGGAATTGCCGTTTCGGTTGAACCTAATGGTCTTATTGTCCCTAATATTAAAAATGCAGACGAAAAGAACATAATAGGATTAGCTAAAGCGATTGCTGAGTTGAGCAATAAAGCAAGGACAAAGAAGCTGCTTCCGGATGATATTTCGAACGGAACTTTCACTATTACAAATTATGGCGTATTTGGGACACTCTTTGGTACTCCCATTATTAATCAGCCCGAAGTTGCAATACTCGGTGTTGGTACCGTAATAAAAAAGCCTGTCGTTGTTGAACTTGATGGGGCTGATACAATAGCGATAAGGCCGATGATGTATTTATCTTTAAGCCATGACCATCGTCTTATTGATGGAATGCTGGGGGGAAAATTCCTGAAATTTATGAAAGATACGATCGAAAATTTTGACTTAAATGATATCTAGTTTCTTTGTTCCGGGATTTTCGTTAAATTGGTTCGCTTGATTTTTTATATCTATAAAGCGGCTTTTTGCCGCTTTGTGCTTAAAAACAGAAAGGTTAATATTTTGATTAATTCGTATCAAAGGCAATACAAGGAAGCTGCTGAAAAAGATAAAGAGCAGTTGGGAAAAAGGCCCGATTGGCTAAAGGTTAAACTTCCCATTGGGCAGAATTATTCTGATGTTTATCATTTAATGCGTGATTCAAATCTTCACACGGTCTGTGAAGAAGCTAAATGCCCAAATATGGGTGAATGCTGGAATAGCCGCACGGCTACTTTCATGATTTTAGGTGATACCTGTACAAGAAGCTGCGGATTTTGTAATATTAAGACCGGAATGCCGAATGTTCTTGACAAACAGGAGCCTGAAAGGGTGGTTGAGGCAGTTGAAAAATTAAAACTGCGCCATGTTGTTATTACTTCAGTCAACCGTGACGAACTTAAAGATGGTGGCTCTTCGATATTTTCTGAGACTATCAGACTTATAAGGGAAAGAAGACCTGAATGTACTGTTGAAATTCTTATACCTGACTTTAAGGGGTCGGAAGAAGCATTTGAAATAATAATGAAGTATCCGCCTGATATATTGAATCACAACCTTGAAACTGTGCCAAGACTTTATCATGTTGTCCGCCCTCAGGCAAAATATGAAAGAAGCCTTAATCTGATAAGATGGTTCAAGGAAAAACAGTTAAGAACTAAAAGCGGAATTATGGTAGGTATTGGAGAAAAGCCAGAGGAAGTTCTGGAGCTTATGCATGACCTTAGAGAACATGGTTGTGACATTCTCACAATTGGACAATACCTGCAGCCGACAAAAATTCATCTTCCTGTTGACCGCTATGTTACACTTGATGAATTTAAGATGTACAAGACTGAAGGAAAGAAAATGGGGTTCTCGGCCGTTGAATCTGCTCCATTGGTCAGGAGTTCCTATCATGCAGATAAACATGCAAGAGACCAATTTGAATCTGAATAAATAAAAATTTAATTAAACTGTAAACCTGCAGAATTAATATATTTAAAGTGAAGCTGAACAAAATGAAGCTAAACATAATTAATAACTTTGTATTAGTAAACCTAAATCTAATCGAGATTATTATTAATTAAACCAATCGAATAAGGTTACTCGGTTTAGAAGTAACCTTTTTTGTTTTAAATAACAAACGGGGTATCCACATGGCTAAAGTAAAAGGAGATATTCTTGTTGATATTGAAAAATGCAAAGGATGTGAACTCTGTAGAGCAGCCTGTCCACAGAAATCGCTGGAACTTTCGCGGAAGATCAATTCAAAGGGGTATCATTACATTGTTAGGATCGAGGACAACTGTACTGGCTGTACTAATTGTGCCCTAGTATGTCCTGAGGGCATCATTAAGGTCTATAGAATGACCTTAAATAAAAAAGAGCCAGTTGCAACAATAACAAATGTAACCAACGACATAACAGTAACGGTGAAATCATGAAAGAATCAAGATTAATGAAAGGGAATGAAGCATTAGCAGAAGCTGTCATTCGTAGCGGTTGCGATGCTTATTTCGGGTATCCTATTACTCCACAATCAGAAATTCTGGAGTATTTAAGCCTTGAAGCCCATAAGAGAACAGGTATGGTAGTTCTTCAAGCTGAGAGCGAAGTAGCTTCAATTAACATGGTCTATGGAGCTGCTGGTACTGGCAAAAGAGCAATGACATCCTCTTCAAGCCCGGGAATTAGCCTTATGCAGGAAGGCATTTCCTATATTGCATGTGCTGAGTTGCCATGCTTACTCGTTAATGTAGTAAGAGGAGGTCCAGGATTAGGAACAATTCAACCCTCGCAGGGGGATTATTTCCAGGCCGTTAAAGGTGGTGGTCACGGTGATTACAGGATGATCGTACTTGCTCCTTCTAATGTTCAGGAAATGGTCGACTTTGTGCGTCTTGGATTTGACCTGGCCTTTAAATGGAGAAACCCAGTTATGATTCTTGCCGATGGAGCTTTAGGACAAATGATGGAAAAAGTCGAGCTCTTCGAGCAGATGCAAAGAAAGACCAATATTGAACCTTGGGCTACAGTTGGTAAACCTAAGGATAGGGAAAGAAATATAATTACTTCTCTTCATATTAAGCCCGACAAGATGGAGGAGATAAATCTTCACCTGCAGGCAAAGTATAAAGAAATAGAAAAGGAAGAAACTCGTTTTGCAACAATTGACTGTGATGATGCAGAGGTAATTCTGACAGCTTATGGACTTGTAGCTAGAATTTGCCAAAAAGCAGCTCAGCTTGCAAGGGCAAAGGGAATAAAGGTTGGTGTCTTTAGACCAAAAACACTTTTCCCATTCCCTTATGATGCAATAAATAAACTTGCAGCTAAGGAAAACATAAAAGGTTTTCTTGATGTTGAGATGAATGCAGGTCAGATGGTTGAAGATGTTAGATTAGCTGTAAATGGTCAGAAAAAGGTAGAGTTTCACGGCAGAATGGGTGGAATTGTTCCATCTCCGGAAGAAATTCTCGCAAAAATTGAAGAAAAATTTGTCGGAGAATTAGTATGAACGAGAAAACAATGCTTGAAGAAGATTTGAGAGAGCAGGAAGTAGACCAGGCAGAATGCATTTTCTGCAATGAAAATATAGTTTATGAAAAACCTGATACTCTTTTGGATACACCTATGCATTATTGCCCGGGTTGCGGGCATGGTGTTGCTCATCGCCTTATAGCTGAAGTTATTTCTGAACTTGGCATACAGGAAAATACAATTGGCGTGGCTCCTGTAGGCTGTGCAGTTTTTGCTTATAACTATCTGAATATAGATATGCAGGAAGCTGCCCATGGCAGAGCCTCAGCTGTTGCTACAGGCATAAAAAGAGTAATGCCAGAAAAATACGTCTTTTCTTATCAGGGAGATGGCGACCTGGCTGCTATTGGTACTGCAGAGACAATCCATACCTGCAACAGGGGAGAAAACATATTAATAGTATTTATTAATAATGCTATTTATGGTATGACTGGTGGACAGATGGCTCCTACTACTTTACCTGGAATGAAAACAACGACTTCACCTTTTGGCCGCGATGTTCTTACAATGGGCAACCCTTTGAAGATTACTGAAATTGTTGCTACTCTGCCTGGAGTTTATTATTGCACACGTACGGCAGTAAATACTCCGGCTAATGTCAGAAGAGCAAAAAAAGCAATCTTAAAGAGCTTTGAATATCAAAAACTTAACAAGGGCTTATGCTTTGTAGAAATTGTCTCGGATTGTCCTTCGAACTGGAAGATGAATCCGGTTCAGGCAAATAAGTGGCTGGAAGAAAATATGCTGCCTTATTACCCGCTGGGTGATCTGAAAGTACCTAACGAGAAGGAGAACTAAAATGACTGAAGAAATTATTATTGCAGGTTTTGGCGGTCAGGGTGTCCTGTCGATGGGACAAATTCTTTGTTATTCTGGAGTAATGGAAGATAGGGAAGTAAGTTGGATGCCTTCTTATGGACCTGAGATGAGAGGCGGTACGGCTAATTGTATTACTATAATTAGCGACAGCCCCATCAGTTCTCCAATACTGACAAAGTTTGATACAGTTATTGCTCTTAATCAGCCCTCTTTAGACCGATTCGAATCAGCCGTTAAACCAGGTGGACTGCTGATCTATGAAAGCAGTACTATATTAAATCCACCAACAAGGACTGACATCGATATTCTTCCTATTGAGGCTGCTAATGAGGCTGCAAAGCTGAATAACACCAAGATAATGAATATGATCGTTCTGGGTGCATTCCTAAAGAAAAAACCGATCATTGAATTTGATAATATTCTGAAAGGACTAAAAAAAGTACTTCCTGAAAGGTATCATCATCTTCTGCCCTTAAATGAACAAGCCCTTAGAAGAGGCATGGAAATAGCAGAAAATGCTGTTGCATCAGTATAAGCAATCTTTTTTTAGAAATAGGATCTTCTAAATCAATAAACCCCCTGTAAAATTTCTTTTGCAGGGGGTTCACTTTTTCTAATAGTAAATCTTTCTTAATGACACTGTTGTCTTTATTCTATGCTTACTAATGAGCATCTAACCAGTTCTCTCCAATGCCTGTATCTACAACAACCGGTACTTCAAGAGGAAGAGCTTTTTCCATTAACTCCTTGATAAGTGGACGCAGCTCGTCAACTTCATCTTTATGCATATCAAAAACAAGTTCGTCATGAACCTGAAGTACCATCTTCGTGCGTGCTTTCCTTTTCTTTAGTTCATTGAAAACATTTATCATAGCTATTTTTATCATATCAGCGGCTGTACCCTGTATAGGCATATTAATTGCTACGCGCTCTTCAAACTGCCTTACAGCTTTGTTGTTGCTATTAATATTCTTTAGATATCTTCGCCTGCCAAGGAGAGTTTCAGCATAACCATTCTTTCTGGCCTTTTCAACAGAGCTGGCCATAAAATCGTTGACTCTCTTAAATGTATTGAAGTATGTATCGATTATTTCTTTTGCATGGGTCTGTGTAACTCCAAGCCTTGTCTTAAGGCCAAAAGGGCCAATACCATAAAGTATACCAAAATTTACTTCCTTTGCTTTTCTTCTCATATCAGAAGTAACATCTTTTGGATCAACCATAAAAACTAATGCGGCTGTGCTGCGGTGAATATCTTCAGCATTTTTGAAAGCATTGCAAAGAGCTTCATCCTGGCAAATACTTGCCATTATTCTAAGCTCAATCTGGCTATAGTCTGCACTAAGAATCAAATGATCGGGGCTGCCTGCTACAAAGGCCTTTCTAATTTCTTTACCTAATTCAGTTCGTATTGGAATGTTCTGTAGGTTTGGGTTATTACTTGAAAGCCTTCCTGTTGAAGTAACAGTCTGATTAAAGGATGTATGTATACGCCCCGTCTTTGGATGAATAAGATCCGGAAGGGCATCTGCATAGGTCGATTTTAGTTTGGAAACCTGGCGGTATTCTAAAATAATATCAATTATCTCGTGAACACCTTTTAAGCTTTCTAATGCACGTGCATCAGTCGAATATCCGGTCTTTGTTTTCTTGCCTGCTGAAAGCCCAAGCTTTTCATATAATATCTTTTGAAGCTGCAGTGGCGAGTTAATATTGAACTGTTCTCCTGCAAGCGAATGGATCTTTAATGTATAATTATCAAGAAGTATCTGCAGATCCTTACTTAGTTCCTTTAGGCTTTTTGTATCTATTTTTACGCCTGTCCTTTCCATATCCTCCAGGACAGGAACCAATGGGAATTCGACGTTTTTACAAAGCTCTTTCATACCAAACTTTGCGAGCTCTTTATCCAGAACATTGTAGAGCTTATATGTTACATCGGCATCTTCACAAGAGTAATCAGATAGTTTTTCTGGCTCAATTTCAAATATGGCTGACGGATTTTTCTTTACATTGATCAGATCAGAAAGAGGGATTGGGCGGTAATTTAGATACTTTAATGAAAGCTCATCCATGCCAAGCTTTTCATCTGGATCAATGACATAACTTGCAAGCATAGTATCAAAATAAAGGTTTTTAACTTCAACGCCATATGAGCGTAGGACAGATATATCAAATTTTGCATTCTGGCATATCTTTTTAATTTTCTCGTTTTCAAATACTGGTTTATATATTCTAATGAATTCCTCAACGCCTAGCCTGTCGGATAGATCTTTTGAAAACAGGTCTTTACTTTCCTTAAAAGGATTTGTTGCTACAAAATATGCTTCTCCCGGCTTTAAGGAAAATGAAGCACCTGCAAGGTTCAGATCGAAACAGTTCAAGGAATCAGTTTCTGTATCAAAAACGAAAGCATCCGCCTTTAGGAGCTTTTCAGCTAAAGCTTCTGCTTCTTTAACACTTTTAATTAGGCTGTATTTTACTTTATTGCCATCAAAAATTGCGTTTTCTTCCGGAAGCTTTTCTTCAGGTTGTGCAGAAATGATCTTTTCACTTACTTTTGCCGTTTGATCAGAAGAATATATCTTTTCAACTCTATTTAAGAGATTACGAAATTCAAGCTCATCAAAAATTGTTTTTAATTTGTCAAAATCAGGTTTTTCAAATACTGCCTTTGTAATATCGCAATCAAAAGGTGCTGAAATATGAATTGTCGCGAGCTCTTTTGAAAGATAAGCGTTTTCTTTCCCTGCAAGAAGTTTTTCCCTAAGGGCAGGCTTTTCTATTTTATCTATATTTTCGTAAATGCCTTCTATTGTCTTATATGACTGCAGAAGAGGCAAAGCTCCCTTTGGACCAATTCCTGCAACTCCGGGTATATTGTCTGATTTATCACCAATTAAAGCTAAATAGTCTATCATTTGAATAGGTTCAAATCCAAATTCCTCTGCAATTCTATTCTTATCAATAAGGACAATCTCATCGGTAGTCTTACCTGGCTTTATTATTCTGATATTATCTGAGACAAGCTGGTTAAAATCCTTATCAGGTGTAATTGCATATGCTTCTAAACCCATTTGTTCGGCTTTCTTTACGGCAGTTCCTATAATATCATCTGCTTCATATCCTGGAAGAATGTAGATAGGTATATTAAGAGCCTCAATTATATCTTTGATCCTTTGCATCTGAGGTACCATATCCTCAGGCATAGCTGAGCGTGTAGACTTATAATGCTCATAACGTTCATGTCTGAATGTCTTTTCCTTTGAATCAAATGCAACAGCAATATAGTCTGGTCTATTACTCTCAAGGATCCTTAAGAGCTGACTCATGAATCCATAGACAGCCGACGTGGGCTCTCCCTTTGAGGTAGATAAGGGCCTGGAAATTAATGCAAAATAGGCCTTATAAGCCAAGGCCATAGCATCTACAATAACAAATTTTTTCTTGCTACTCATAATCTTTATTATAATTTCAACTTAAATAATTATCTACAATTTACTCTATATTAAGGCTTAATACAATATATTTGCATTAGAATAAGTTGAAATTCAAATAAAGAGTTCCATTATATACTTTCTTTTTCGGTCTCTTTTACTGCCAAAGAATCTTCTTTTTTGTTACGGTATTTCATAAGATAATAGAAAGGTACACCACTAAAGATAAGTACAAGTCCCATTTTAGCATTCTGAGTATCTGAAATTACAGTATTAATTAGGAAAGCAACAGAAAACAGTACAAATATGGCCGGAGTAAATGGATAACCCCATACTTTATATGGGCGAGGAGCCTCAGGCATCTTGCGCCTTAGTACAAAAACTCCAAAGGCACCCAAAGCGTAAAATAGCCAGGCAGCAAACATAACATAGTCTGTTATTATGTCGAATGACCCTGTAAGAACTAGTATACTTGACCATATGCCAAGAGCTAAAAGTGAAATATGTGGCGTTTTGTACTTGTGGTGGACCCATCCAAGGCTTCTAAAGAACAGCCTTGTCCTGCCCATTGCATAAATTACTCTGGAAGTAGACAAAATACTTCCATTTAGAGCTCCGAAAGTGGAAACAATTACGGCAAGAGCAATTACTGATGCTCCAAGGCCGCCAAAAATCAATTCGGCTGCAGATGCAGCAACCAGTGGTGACTTTGACATTACGTTAACAGGCAATACATATAAAAACGCAATATTAATGAACACATATATAATAATTACAGACAGAGTGCCAATAAGCAGTGCAAGCGGCACATTCCGTTTGGGCTTAATTATCTCTCCCGAAACGTATGTAACGTTATTCCATCCATCATAAGCCCAGAAGGCTCCGGCTAATGCTAAACCAAATAGAGAAACAATATTATGCGATGTTGCCACGGGTATTGAAAAGCCGCCATAAACATTTGCAAAAGAACCATTACCTAAAAGAATAATTAAAGCGGCAAGAACCAAAATTGATGCTATTTTTATCATTGTTACAATTGTCTGAACAATTCCGCCAAAAACAACACCAATGTAATTAACAAAAGTCAGTCCCATAAGGCAGGCGATTGCAACAATTTTAGTCCCAATATCTTTCAGGGGGAAGATGTCACCAACCAAAGGCATATAGACTGCAATTTGCTCAATCTGTTTTGAAAAATGAGTATACTTGAAAAAATAGCCAAGATATTCAGAAAAAACATATGCTATGGCAGCCTGACTTCCGGATTGTATGACTGAAAGAGTTGCCCATCCATATAAAAATGCCGAAAAATCGCCGTACATTACCCTGAAATAAGCATACTGGCCTCCGGTTTCATCTATCATCCCGGCTATCTCGGAATTTGTCAATGCACCAATAAAGCTGATTATTCCGGCTACTACCCATACTAAAAGCAGAAGCTCAGGAGACATTAATTGTCCGGCCATTGTAGCGGGTTTACGAAATATTCCCGAACCAATCATTGAACCTATTACTATCATGATTGCTGCTGTCAAAGATAAACCGCGTATTAGTTCCTGATCCTTGCCGCTTTTTTTCATATTGATACCTTTTTTCAACTTTATTGAAGGAAATTAAATACTCAATCTGAAATTGAAATAAACGAGCAATGGGAATACATATGAAACAGGAGAGAAGATAAACAGCGTTATTCTAGATATAAAAAGAGCAATCCTTTTTGCAATAAAAAAATTAAATCAGAATAAATCAAGTTTTCTTTTTTTTCTGCGGAATTATAAGCATTATTTTATTAATGAAGCTTTATATGAAACTAAAGTGACTACTGAATATCATATAGAGAAGAAAGAGCAGAAATGTTAAATTTGAGACGTGTAAATATTTGCTATACGTAAAGTTTAATAAACGCCATAATGATATATATTACAAATACTTATAGTTATTTCATAATGTTTATTGGAGGCTATAAATGAAAAAGGAATTATTAATAGTCGGGGCAACAGGTAATTTGGGCAAAGGTGTTACAAAGTTTTTCATTAAACAGGAATATGCAAAAATATATCTGATAGGAAGAAATCTGGAAGCTTCAACAGATGAAATTGAAGGGATTAGAAGAATTCAGGCGGGCGATCTTTCATCTGAAAAGAACGTAGAGGCAGTTTTTTCGGAAATAAAGCCAGTGAAAACAACTACTTATTTTCTTTTTTCAACTCTTGGTGGGTATTCTGGCGGAAGAACTCTGTGGGATACTTCTTTTGAAGAGTTTGAAAGAATGATAAAGATAAATCTCTTTACAAACTTCTTAATTGCAAGGCATTTTTCAATACTAGTTAGTAAATCTTCTGGTGGTTCACTTTGCCTTACTTCATCCTTTGCCTCTTTGGCCCCGGAGATAAACAAAGCAGCTTATGGCGTTTCAAAGTCTGCGCTGAATTTTATGGTTAAGACACTAGCCCTTGAAGCAAAGAGCATAAATATGTCAGTAAATGCGATTGCCCCTAATTTGATTAATACTGAAGAAAACCGTAGATGGGTCAAAGATAAATCCTTAATGATAGATCCGGAGGGAATTGCGCAGGTTGTCGACAATTTATTTGATAATTATAAATACATAACCGGAAGCATTATTACTTTACCTTTTAGTCTGCACTAAATTAGTGTTTTGCATTAAAAACAAAACTAGATCTTAGAAATAATAAATATTTTTCATATTTTTCGAAGTTATAAATATGTAAATTAAAACTAATTATGGGAACCTAAAGTGATTGTTGTTCCTATGTTAAGAAATGAATTATAAGGAAACTAAGCTATGAACTTAAAAGAAAGGATCAACGAAGATCTTAAAGCAGCCATGAAGTCAGGGGACAAATTAAGGCTTGAGACAATAAGATCTGTTAGAGCTTTAATTCTGGAATTTGAAAAAAGTGGTACTGGTAAGGAATTAACGCAAGAAGAAGAGATTAAAATGCTTAGTACTGCAGTTAAGAAAAGAAAAGATTCCATAGAACAGTACAGTGCAGCTAAGCGAAATGATCTTGCCGATAAAGAAGAGGCAGAAATGAATATTCTTTTGGAATATCTGCCAAAACAGCTAACAGAAGATGAAATTTTGCAAAGAGTAAAAGAATTGGCAAAGGAAGTTGGCGCTACATCAAAATCCGATTTTGCAAAGCTTATGCCTGTTGCAATGAAGGATCTTAAGGGTAAAGCTGATGGAAAAATTGTTAAATCAATTGTCGAAAAAGTCTTAGAAGGCTAAGGAATTTGAATTATTTAGATTATATCATTGCAGGACTTTTAATTTTAGGATTCATCTTAGGCTACAAAGATGGTCTGGTAAGAAAAATAATAGGTCTGATTGGAATATTTCTGGGGATATTTCTAGCTGTAAAGCTTTCCCCAAAACTAGGACAGCTTATTTCTCCATTATTTGATAATGAAGAATATCTGGCAGGAATTATAGCCGGGATTGCAGTTTTTATCATTGTTATAATTGCTACAACAATCTTAAAAAGGGTTATTCATCCCCATGATAAGGTTAGTAAATTTGCCAATCAGATGCTTGGCGGTTTAACAGGTGTTATTCAGATATTGTTCTTTACCAGTGGGTTTTTCCTTTTTTTGAATATTTTCAACGTGCCAAACAAAAAAACAGCTGATAAGGCATTATTATATCATCCTGTGGCTGAAGTTATGCCCAAAACTATAGATTTTATGATCGGGGGGAAGAATATATTCCGTGAATATATCGAGAATAAAGATAAGTTAAAAGATGGTAAAAATGACCAGGAAGAAGAGCAAGGGAATGGGAAGGTTCAAAAAAACGAGGCCCCGGCTCCTGAAAACAAGGCAAAAGATGTAAAAAACGGAAAAAAAGATTCAAAAGAAGTAAAATTGAAAACTAAAAAGCATCATAAAAACGTTTAAATACATATAATATCTAAAAGGAATTAAAAGTCTTAAAATGATAAATAAAGCAATTCTGGAAAAACTGGAATTTTCAAAGGTCTTACAATTTATTTCGAAATACGCTTCGACAGAACCTGGAAAAGCAGAGGTATTAAAGCTCGAACCCCTCCCAAATGTTCAATCCTCCTTGCTTGAAGGCAATTACGTTACTGAAGCAAAGGAAATATTAATAAAAAATGATATTCCTCCTTTTTCTTATTTGCCTGATCTTGACGTAGCTTTGTCAAAAAGTAGAGTCGAAGGAGCTGTCCTGGATAATAAGACTATACTTGATATTTGGAATCTTGCTATTACTTCAAGAAAGCTTTATCAGTTCTTAAAAAATGAGAGTGAATACAGGAATATTACATCTGACTTTTTAGGCCGCTTATTTGTAGATAAGGTCTTTGAACATCATATTGAAACTATTATAGATGATAACGGTGAGCTTAGGGATAATGCAAGCTCAAAGTTAAGGGAAATCAGGGAAGAGATCAGAAGAAAAGAAGACCTCCTAAACAAGGTTATTACAAGAATATTAAAGGATCTGAGCGATTCCTATCTTGTCCGGGATGAATACGTTACTCAAAGAGATGGAAGATTAGTAATTCCTGTGCGTTCTGAGCATAAAAGGCATGTTAAGGGATTTATTCATTCTGAATCTTCTTCGGGGCAAACAGTCTATATAGAACCAGAAGAAACTCTTGAACTAAATAATGATATACTTTCTCTTAATTTTGCCGAAAAACGCGAGATAGAGAGAATTTTAAGGGAACTGACAAAAAAGATCGGCCAATCCAGCGATAGGTTAAAAGACTCTCTTGAGGCAATTGCTTATCTGGACAGCATTTTTGCAAGAGCCAGATATTCTGTTGAAATTATCGGCTCTTTTCCAACAATTGATAATTCAAAGCCGTTTTGCATCTTTGATGCCAGGCACCCTCTGCTATTAAAGAAATTTGGCAGAAGTAAGACTGTCCCACTAAACCTCGATGCTGAAAACAATAGGGTTATTCTTATTACAGGACCAAATGCAGGGGGAAAAACAGTAGTACTTAAAGCTATTGGACTTTTATCCGTTATGGCTTTATCAGGTATTCATATACCTGCAAGTCCGGATTCAAATTTTAACTTTTTCTCCGAAATTTTAATTGATATTGGTGATCAGCAGTCGATAGAAGATGATCTTAGCACATTTAGTTCTCATCTATCAAATATAAAATATATTCTGCGTAAGTCAGGCCCTAATACTCTTGTCTTATTAGACGAGCTTGGTACAGGTACAGATCCTGCTGAGGGTGCAGCTTTGGCTATTGCAACTTTGTTAAGATTAAAGGAGAATCACTCCTTTGTTCTTGCTACGACTCATCATGGCAGCTTAAAGATATTTGCAAGTGAAGTAGAGGGGTTTCAAAATGCTTCTATGGAGTTCGATACTGAGAACCTGGCCCCGACATATTACTTTAGGCAGGGAGTGCCAGGCTCAAGCTATGCTTTTGAAGTCGCTGAGAGAATTGGCCTTGATAAGAGCTTCCTTACTCTCGCAAAGAGCTATCTTGACTCGGATAAAATGAAAGTTGAAGATTTTCTTATTGAACTGGATAGAAGATCAAGAACATTAGAGCAGCGCTTAAGGTCATCAGAAATTGAAAATACAAGGTTAAAAGGTCTTGCAAATCTCTACCAGCAGAATGTTGAGCGCCTGGAAAATCAGAAAAAAGATATTATTCTAAAAGCAAAGAACGAAGCAGATGAGTATCTTAAAGATATAAACAAGAGAGTAGAGCAGGCAATTAAACAAATAAAAGAATCCAATGCAAATGCAGATGTGATCAAATCTGTAAGGAAAGATATTGAAGGGCTCAAGGCTGAAAATAAGAAGATAGAATCTTCCAGGAAAACAGACGTTGTAGCTGAAAATCATGTCTTTTCTGAAGGGGAGTTTGCTTCGCTAAAGAATTCCCAGACAACCGGGAAGATCCTTGAAATTGATAAAGAAAAGAAAAAGGTTGTCCTTTTAGTCGGCAGTATTAAGCTGCAGGTAAACTTAAACGATCTGGTACCAGCAAAGAAGAAGGATGCCGACGAGCCAAAGAATGTCTATAAAACCAATTATTCAGGTCAAGCCGATTATATGATAGATATACGCGGATGGAGGGCAGAAGAATCTGAATTTGAAGTAATAAAGTTTTTGGATAATGCGCATTTAGCCGGGCTTGAAAGAGTTGAAATTCTTCATGGCAAAGGTACCGGTGCATTAAAGCGTGTTGTAAAGGATGTTCTGTCTAAACATGAACTGGTTAAAAATTTCTATTTTGCAAACATTGAACATGGTGGAGATGGCATTACAATAGTAGAATTAAAATAACAAAATAAGGGGGCTTATTTGTTTAGTAAAATTCTTGTCGCTAATAGGGGGGAAATTGCTGTCCGGATCATTAAGGCTTGCCGTGAATTGAAAATCACTTCAGCTGCATTGTATTCAGAAGCTGATAAGAATTCTCTTCACGTCAGGTTAGCCGACGAAGCTTATCTAATTGGTAACTCCCCCTCTTCAGAATCTTATCTGAACATTGAAAAAATAATTTCTCTGGCAAAAAGAATTAATGCTTCGGCAATTCATCCAGGGTATGGTTTCTTGTCAGAAAATGCAGGTTTTATCGAAGCAGTTGAAAAGTCAGGAGTTATCTTTATCGGCCCTTCTTCTATGTCTGTAAAGATGATGGGAGATAAGACATCTGCCCGCAAACTTATGGAAAGCCATAATGTACCAATTGTTCCTGGTACTACAGCTCCAATTTCTGATCTAATGCAAGGCCTTGCTGAGGCTGAAAAAATTGGATTCCCGGTTTTATTAAAAGCTTCGGCTGGAGGCGGAGGGAAAGGAATGAGAAAAGTCTTTTCCGCAGAAGAGTTTTCTGAAGCATTTGCCTCTGCTAAAAATGAATCTCTTAAGGCTTTTGCCAGTGATGATATTTATATTGAAAAGTATATAGAAGATCCCAAACATATTGAAGTCCAGATCATTGCAGATAAGCTCGGCAATTACTGCCATCTTTTTGAAAGGGACTGTTCAGTGCAAAGAAGACACCAGAAAGTAATCGAGGAAGCCCCTTCTTCCTTTGTAGATAACGAACTACGCGAAAGGCTAACTGCAGCTGCCATAAATGCTGCAAAAGCATGTTCTTATTATAATGCAGGTACAATCGAATTTTTAGTCGACAAATCCAAAAATGTCTACTTTTTGGAGATGAATACGCGTCTTCAGGTTGAACATCCCGTAACAGAATCTATCACAGGAATTGATCTTGTAAAGGAACAGATAAGTATAGCTGAAGGTAACCCTCTTTCATTTAAACAAGGGGATCTGAAGATCTATGGCCATTCAATAGAATGCCGCGTTTATGCCGAGGATACTGACAATAATTTTGTTCCATCCACAGGACAGATAAAGCTTCACCGCAGACCAGACGGCATTGGGATAAGAGTAGATACGGGAATTGATCCGTTTTCAAATGTCTCCATATTTTATGACCCAATGCTTACAAAGGTCATTAGCTGGGGTAGAAACAGACAAGAAGCAATTGACAGAATGATAAGAGCACTTGGTGAATATAAAATTGCCGGAGTATTAACAAATATTGCAGCTCTTAGATGGGTATTAAAGCAGCCTGAATTTCTCGACGGGTCATTTGACATTAACTTTGTCGAAAAATCCTTTTTACCATTGATCCCTGATAAATGGAAATCTGAGCAAGCTTTTGAATATGAAAATGCAGTGTCAGTACTTGCCGCTTTATTGAAAGACAGGGCAAATCAGACTAGCTCAAATGGTGTATGCCTCTCGAAAAACAACAAATGGATCGAGGGGCGCTATGAGTGAATATTTCGTTACATTAAATGGCAAAAAAAAGGAAATAAAGGTCCTCGATTCAAGCATAATTAGGTTCGATGGAAAAGAATTTGATTATTCTCTTCTGAAGATAAGTGATTACTCATATTTACTAAAGATTGGAAATAAAGTTTATGATATAACAACAACGCAATTTAATTCTGAGAAATATGGCTTTCTTGTTGACGGGCATTATTTTGAGACCATTGTCAGGACTCGTCTTCAGGAAAAGGCAAATGAACTTCAGAATATAAAAAATAAACAAAATCACCACGATGTCTTAAGAGCTCCCATGCCGGGGATGGTTTTAAGGCTGAAAAAAAAGGTCGGTGATACTGTTGAAATGGGTGAATCTGTGGTTATTCTTGAAGCTATGAAAATGGAGAATGATCTTAGGTCCCCTTCATCAGGAATAATAAAGGAGGTCATAGTCAAGGAGGGAGTCTCAGTAGAAAAGGGCAGCATTTTACTTACCATCGAATAAAAATGCTTCCTATACTATGCTTATTCAATTTTTTAATTGAATACAATATTAAATAACAAAATGGAGGTCTTGTGAAGAAAATAATACTCTCAATAGCTGTATCTATGCTATTTTTATCCATACGCCTGCAGGCCAGTGGATTTCAGATCAATGAGCACAATGCAAGGGTAATGGCAATGGGCGGCGCTTTTGCCGGCCTGGCTAATGATCCCTCTGCTGTTTATTATAACCCTGCTGGTATAACTCAGCTCTTTGGAACTCATTTTAGCCTTGGAGCTACATATATCAGTCCGACTAGTACATTTACTGGCCCGGCACCTTCAACTACTGAATCAAAGTTGAAGAAAAAGTTCTTTACACCGGCAAATTTCTACTTTACACAGTCATTGGGCTCAAACTTCTTTGTTGGTTTTGGCTTTAACGATCCTTTTGGCCTTGGAACCGAATGGGAAGATGATTGGGTCGGTAGATATAGAACAACGAAAACCGAAATAAAAACTTATAACTTTTCACCTGTTGTCGCATACAAAATATCTGATATGCTTTCTGTAAGTGCTGGTTTTACTGTTTCTTACGCAGATGTTTTAATTGGTAGAAAACTGCAGCTTTTAGTACCTGTTGGTCAGACAGTAGTTCAACTGCCAGATGCAAATCTTGAGCTGAAGGGGCATAATACAGCTTTTGGTTATACTGCAGGACTACTCTTTAAGCCAATGGATAACTTAGGACTCGGGGTTGCTTTCCATAGCCAGATAAAATATGATATGAAAGGAGATGCAACTACAACAGTTAGCCCAACTACACCTGCAGCAGTTGTAGCAGCTCTGCCTAAAGGTAGCATTACAGCTCCGTTAACTACTCC
Source organism: Bacteroidota bacterium (assembly GCA_030706145.1). Classification (GTDB taxonomy): domain Bacteria; phylum Bacteroidota; class Ignavibacteria; order Ignavibacteriales; family SURF-24; genus JAUZPB01. The sequence continues at coordinate 59,907 of JAUZPB010000004.1, read as the reverse complement.
AGCGGTTCTTACTATTGGCGGATCATATAAAGTATTTTCTAGCCTTCTCTTTAATGCTGACTACCAGTATAATGGCTGGTCAAGCTATGATAAACTAGAGGTAAATTTTAACGACCTTCCTAAAAGCTCTACGAACCCAAGTGTCTCGGTGCGCGATTACAAAAACAGTTATATTCTAAGAGCTGGAAGTGAATATATATTAAATGATCAAGTCGCCTTGCGAGGTGGGATCTTATTTGATAAAAACCCAATAAAAGACGAAAAGCTTGATCCGACACTTCCCGATGCAGACAGATGGGCTTTTAATATTGGATTTGGATACAAATTTACTCCAAACTTCTCTGTTGACGTTGCATATATGTATTTATTGTTCAAAGACAGAACTATCGATACATCTGAAGAATTTATTCCAATCCGTCCAATTCCACAAAGACTTAATGGGACTTATAAATCTTCAGCAAATCTTTTTGGCGTAAACCTGTCATATAGTTTGTAGTAGATAATCATTACTTTTGTGTATTTTCTTAAAAGACAGCTCAAAAATAGCAGTAGTTGCTTTCAAAAGAGCTGTCTTTTACTTCTTTGTGAAAACGTCACATCTTTTACCAATCTTTTCATATTTTCAGAATTTTCTTGAAAAACTCATAATTTTTCGCTTAAATTGGGCTGAAAATTTAACTTGTTCAACAATTAACTTACAGAAGTGTGAAGAAACTATGAAAACGCTAGGTTGTTTTTCCATTTTATTTATTTTGGTTTCCATTATTGGCTGCTCATCTTCTAAGCAGCAGAGTACAGATGGGAACGGTCTTAAAGAAAAAGAAAGTTTTACTTTTGATGAGATTAAATCTGACTCGTCGGCTCCTCTTCCAATTGACTCAACATCAGTTGAAGCCGAGACGAATGAAATTCAGAAAAACGATATTCCGGCTTTTAAGTCAAGGAAAAAGCCGATGGATCAACAGGAATCTCCCGTTTCTTCGCGTGTAAAAAGTAAGATATTTAATAACGATTCACTTTCTCAGAAACCTGCAAGCGAAAAGGTTTCATTAGTCGAGGAGCCAAAAGTTAGCGGCTATGTTGTTCAGCTTGGGGCTTTTCAGTCTTCTGATAATGCAAAAGAATTTGTAAAGCTAAATAAGTCAAAAGTAAAGCACGAGATGAATGTCAGATATAGTGAAAGGGTGAAACTCTATGTAGTACAGCTACTGCCTTTTGACTCAAGATCTGCGGCTCAAAATATTGTAAAAGAGCTTAAAAGAAAGGGATATAAAGATGCTTTCCTGGCCCCTTCTGCAGAATAGTATTGAAGTGTAATGGGGTATTTTAGTAGACTGGGAAAGTTATTTGGTTTTAATAGTGAATTTTAATAATATATCGATTATATTTCAAATTGTAAGAAAATCTAGTAATTTTATTTTGGAGGGATTATGGCACAATCATTAAACAAGATCATGCTGATAGGCAGGCTCGGCAAAGATGCCGAAACAAGGTTTACAACTACAAACCAGTCAGTCACATCTTTTACATTAGCTACTGATCATAGCTACAAAGGGAAAGATGGCAACTGGGTTAATGAAACTACCTGGCATAACATTGTGGCATGGAGCTTAACTGACTATATGAAAGATGCCCTGAAAAAGGGTAAAAAAGTCTATGTTGAGGGCCGACTTACAAAAAGAGATTATACCGATAAAGAAGGTATAAAGAGGTTTGTTACAGAAGTTGTAAGCGAAAGGCTCATTCCTCTTGATGCTCGTGAAGGCGATACCTCCTCAAGTCAGCAGGATTTTAATAGGGAAGTTTCATCAGCTCCTTCTTTTGAGCAGCATGTTAATGAACCCAATAATTCTGTAGACGAAAATGATGACTTGCCTTTCTAAGACTATAATATGTATCACAACTTAGGATTAACTTAATTTTTGGATATTGATTGGTATTTTAAGTTAACACTTTTAATCGGGTTATTATTTTTATCAGCTTTCTTTTCTGGTTCAGAGATAGCTTTGTTTTCTTTGGATAAAAACAGAATTAAAGAAATTAAAAATCGTAACCCGGTTATTGGTAACTATATAATAAATCTGCTTGAATTTCCCAGAAGACTGCTTGTTACAATACTTTTGTGTAATACTGTTGTTAACGTCGCAATAACGATAATCTCCGTTACTTTGGCTCTGGAAATAGCAAATCATTACTCTCTATCAAAGGATCTGGTGCTCTTTATTCAGATTGTTCTGGTTTCATTGCTTATTTTGATCCTCGGAGAGATTACTCCAAAGGTCGGAGCCTCCAAACATCCGGTATTAATTTCGAAAATTGTTTGTATCCCTTTATATTGGGTTGGAGTGTTCGTTTATCCGATCTCAAAGACTTTGACCGATATAATAAAAGGGGTATTTTCGCGCATCAACATCGATAGGTCTAAAACGGCAATCCTTTCCTCTGAACTTACAGATCTTGCAGATTTAGGGACGGAAAAAGGGACTTTTGTTGAAGAAGAGCAGGAGCTTATTCATAGCCTGGTATCTTTCAGAACAATTACAGTTAGAGAGATAATGACACCAAGGGTGGACATTATTTCAATCTCGGATGATACTGAACTCGATGAGCTAATGCAAATTATTACTGACTCTGGCCATAGCAGGATACCGCTTTACCGCTCTAATCTGGATGAGATCATTGGCATTGTCTATACAAAAGACCTGCTCCCATTTCTTAAAAATGGAGAGACCAGAAATGCTTTACAGCTAAACAAACTTGCAAGGAAAGCTATGTTTATACCTGAAACTAAACTCATAAGTGATCTAATGCATGAGTTTCAGGAAAAGAAGATGCACATGGCAATTGTAGTAGATGAATACGGTGGAACAGCAGGACTTGTAACACTTGAAGATATACTTGAAGAGATTGTTGGTGAGATAAGGGATGAATATGATCAGGGAGAAGAAAATGATATTACAAAGATAGGGGAACAAACCTATTCAGTTTTAGGTAAAACCCCAATCGATGAGATAAATGAAGTACTCGAATTAGACCTTTATTCAGAAAATGATGATTACGATACTGTAGGCGGTTTTATTCTGAATTATGCCGGAACTATTCCAAATGAAGGCTATAATTTTGTATTTAAAAATCATAAGTTTACCGTTAAAGAAATCGTTAACAGACGTGTTAAAAAAATATTAATTGAAATTCTCTCACCTATTGATCTTCACAATAAGGATGTATGAAAAAAGGATGCTTCTTAACTGGCTTGTTAACTTTGACCATAGTTCTTGGTGTTGCTTTTTATTTAGTAAAAAATCACAAAGTGACAATTAACAAGCTGGTCAAACCATGGGTAATTAGTAAGATTAAAGATAAATTTGATGACAAAATTGCAAGTATAAAAAATACGCCGGAAAGGGACACACTTGTTTCTATAGTAAATTCTTATGCCAAAAGTATAAAAGATGCTAAAGATTATGATATTGACAAGGATTCTGCTCTTTTAGATGAAATTCAATTTGCAATGAGAGATAGTGTTATTGATTCTGCGGAAATTTCTAAAATAAAAGTTTTATTCAATAAACATATGACTTTATTATATGCGAGACAAAAGAAAAACTCTGATTAAAGTTGGTCTAACTTCTTTAACCGCTTTCATTTTGCTTATCTGGGTTATTGGATGGGCAAAGAATTTTAAGCTCTCTTCTGATCAAAAAGTAGTTACAATAAGTTTTCAATCGGCAAATGGACTTGAAAAAGGGGATATTGTTACTGTAAACGGGGTCAGGAAAGGTGTTGTCGATGAAATACAAATTTCCGGCAATTCAGCTATTGTCCGTACTGTACTGGATCCTGATGTTAAGCTAAAAGAGGATGCAACCTTTGGTATTTCTATGCTTGACCTTATGGGAGGGAAAAAAGTTGAAATCAGACCTGGGGTTTCGGATAAAGAGATGAACTATTCCAAGTTGCAGCAAGGAACATTTTATGCCGATGTCCCGGCTGTTATGGCAATGTTAGGTTCTGTTCAGGATGACCTGATAAAAATTATAAAGGAAATGCAGGTTACACTTTCTTCAATGAATAGTGTCCTTAGTGATAAGGATTTTAACTCACAGCTTAAATCTTCGGTTTCAAACCTATCTTCCATTAGTCAGAAACTTAATGTTATGATAGATGAGAACCGGACAAATTTCAAGGAATTGACTGGTAATACAGCTCAGCTTTCCAGGGAAGCAACAGTCTTTATGAAAGAGAATAAAGATAAAATGAAAAACTCTCTTGAGGAAGTTCAGACTGTTATGCAAAATACAAATGATCTCCTGACAAAACTGAATAAACTGACTGATGAGACTACATCTGGGAAAAATAACCTTGGTAAAGTTCTCTATGATGAGCAGCTTCTAACCGATGTTAAAAACTCATTGCAACAGGTAAAAGACCTTACAAAGGTCCTGATGGACCAGTTAAAAGAAAAAGGTCTGAATGTTGATGCTCATATCAAGTTGTTTTAAATGGTATTCTAAGTATGGTAATAGGAATTGGAATAGATATAATTGAGATTGATAGAATTAAACAGAGCGTTGACCGCTTTGGAGACAAATTCTTAAACAAGATATTTACTGAAGTTGAACTTCAATATTGTTTGAGTAAACCAAATAAGTATCAGCATCTTGCCGCCCGCTTTGCAGCCAAAGAAGCTGTAGCAAAGGCCCTTTCGGAAGGCTGGGATGGAGGGTTTAACTGGAAAGATATAGAGATATATAATGAGCTTAGTGGCAAACCCTCAGTAAAACTATACGGGAAATTAGATGAATATCTTGGAAATGACAAAGGCTTAAAACTCACAATGAGTCATTCACAAAATTATGTAACCAGTTTTGCTATTGTATTTGTGAATGAATTGTAATGCAAAAAAAAGCATAATTAAACAGTTATTATCTTTTTTATTAGCCTTTTTTCTACAGTTTCAAAATAATAATTCTTTATTTTTAGTTTTGTGTGTTTGAAATTCCACACATCTTCCGGAGGATAAAGCTTTGCTTTATATCCGGAAGATGTATTTAAATATTTATCACTAAAGGATATTACATAAAGAGGCTTCTTAAAATACCTGGCCGTTACAGCCAGTGTTCTGCTCCCGGTTTTATTTACAATATCCCCATTTAGGAATATCTGATCTGCCCCAATTATTGCTGCATCTGTATCATTCATATACATTGCCATCATTGCTTCTGTTATCAGCTGAACCATTATTCCAAGCTTTAATAGTTTTTCAGCAAATAGCTTCCCTTCTTCTTTTGGGCGAGATTCACAAATAATTATTCTTACATTTTTCTGATCCTTTTTCCATAGTCTGAATACTTCAAATAAAGTGTGACTATTGGACAATGTAATTACTGTTGAAGTTTTTTCAAGATATGGTTTTGCTTTTAAGTATAGGTTAAGATATTTCTTCTCGTAATTCTTACTAAGGCTGGTAATATATTCTGAATATGCTTCATAATCATTATCTCTAACAAAACTCTGCAGCCGTAAAATATAATTCCGGATTACTGCAAAGCTGCCTAGTTTTCCCATTATTGTGGGAATAAGCTTACTTATTTCCGATAAGTTTACTTTGCTTTTCCGAAAGTACTCATTTAATAGCAGCAGAAGTTCTGTCGATCCTGCCGTAGTATTTTGCACTATTGCAGTGAGTTCTTTATCCATATCTCTAAAAAATGATTCGCTTAATAAAAAAAATATCAAGCAATGTGTGACTTTTAACTTTTACGAAGGAAAGACTTACTAATAGCCTTTTATTGTTCTCCCTTGTATTTAAAACCCTTAAGTGGGGAGCGTAAAGTAAGGACAGGGCAGGGAGCTTTCCTTACAACTTTTTCTGCGGTGGAACCAAATAATATGTGTTCTACACCTGTATGTCCATGAGAGGCTATAATTATAAGATCGGCATCTATCTCTGAGGCAGTTTCATTTATTTCGACAAATGGTTTACCGATCTTTACAAGTGTAGTACAGTTAATATCGCATCCAAGTTCATCCTTGGCAAGGCTTTCAAGCTCTTCAGAAGCTTTTATTGAGATTTCAGAATCAATAGAGGGGAGAGCAAACTGGCCCATACTGAAATCAGCAGGGTAAACAACAGGCTCAATTACATAGAGAATAAAAAGTTTGGCCTGATAATCCTTTGCCATGCAGTAAGCATATTTAAGTGCTTGTTTTGAATACTCAGAAAAATCAACCGGAACAAGAATAGTTTTAATCTGGGACTCCATTGCTAACCTCCATTTCATGCCTTTTTTTGAAATAAAGATTTATATATTCCTGATTTAGATTGCGTAATCTGAAGGCAAATATCTGTGACAGACCTTTCAATATCTTGAGCCCCTTCTTTGGAAACTTATCAACAAACTCATCAAGATCGGGTTTAAATATTACCAGGAGCTTTGAATCCTTTAACGTTACAGCCGAAGCTATCCTTTTTTCATCTTCTAATAGGGCGAATTCACCGAAAAAATCACCTTTTATGTACTTTGAGATTGTCAGCTTTTGCCCATTTTCAATTTGAGATACAAATTCTACTTCACCATCTAATACAACGTATAAAGCAATACTAGGATCCCCCTGATAAAAAACATACTCGTTTGCTAAATACACGCGGTCATGCATAATACTAAACAAATGCTCAAACTCCTTTGCATTTAACTCCTTAAATGGAGGAATAGAGAGCATAAAATCTACAAGCTCAGTTTTTTCTGTAGGAGTCTTAAAAAGATTTGATAGGAAATTACTTTGCTTCTTTATTTTCTTTTCATTATCCATTTGTTTTTACCTCAGGAAAAAATTCCAAATTCAGCTACACGCCACAATCTCTGACAAGGAAATTTATTTTCGTAAAGAGCTCTGCCGACAATTACAGAATCGACCCCATAATCTAAGCATTTTTGTACATCCATTAAATCATCTTTATTTCGAATACCGCCAGAAAGTGTAACTTTTTTATTTGTGTATTCTGCTATACTTTTTGAAAGACCAATATTAGGGCCCAACATCATACCATTTGTTCTTACATCAGTCACTATATATCTTTCTACACCCCATTGGTTTAGATCCAGGGCAAATTTCAGCGGAGTAAGCCTTGTCTTGACTTGTCTTCCTCTTATGACTACTTCATTTTCAAATGAGTCAATTGCTGCTGCCACATGCTTTGGGCCGAAGGTATCTAGAATTTTCCTGAATTCAGTTGGATTTTCAACTGCAAGGCTGCCAATGACTATTCTATAGACTCCCATATCCATAGCTCTTTTTGCAGCATCAAGACTTCTAATTCCGCCGCCAAGCTGCACTGGAATAATAACAGAAGAGCAGATCTGTTCAATTACAGAGGAATTTGGACTCCCGCTTCCATCCCAGGCGGCATTAAAGTCAACTACATGGATGCATTTTGCATTTTCAGCTCGCCAAATAAGTGCCATCTCAACCGGATCATTTCCGTAATCAGGGCAATCTAATTCTGGAATGCCCTGTACGACTCTTACAGTTTTCCCATCTTTAATATCAATAGATGGTATAACCAGTAACTTGTTCATCAAAACTTCCACACTCCATTGTTTTTTATCGTCTTTTTCCCAATTATCATCTTTTGAATTTCGCTAGTACCCTCAAATATTCTCAAAATTCTGGCATCACGGTAATATCTTTCCAGAGGCAGTTCCCTTGAAAATCCCATACCACCATGAATCTGTAAAGCTTTATCGGCAATGTCTGATACAGCTTCAGAACAATACAGCTTAACAATTGCAGCTTCCTGTGATATTTCCTTTTTATCATCGTAATTTTGTGCAGTTCTGTAAAGTAGGCTCTCCATAGCATAAATTTTTGCCGTCATTTCAGCTAGCATAAATTGTATTGCCTGAAATTGAGAGATTGATTGCTTAAATTGCTTTCTCTGATTGCTGTATCTAGTAGAAATTTCAAGTAGTTCCTTTGATGCACCCAGGCAACAAGCTCCAACACCAATACGACCAGAATCCAATGCGGCCATAGCTATCAGAAATCCGCGTCCTTCAACTCCAATTATATTCTCTTTGGGAACTTCAACATTTTCAAATGTGATTGCATTGGTTACACTACCTCTTATGCCAAGTTTCTTTTCCTTAGGCCCAATAAATATTCCGGGAGTATGGGCATCGACTACAAATCCGGTAATACCTCTTTCAGTCCTGGCATATACAGCCATAACATCGCAAATGCCTGCATTTGTTATCCATACCTTTGATCCATTTATGATCCATTTGTCTTTCTCTAGCTTGGCCGTCGTATTTAGACTAAACGCATCTGAGCCTGCATTTGGTTCTGTTAAAACAAAAGCGGCTATTTTTTCTCCAGAAGCAAGAGCTGGTAAGTACTTTCTTTTTAGCTCTTCAGAACCACCTATATATATTGAGTTTGTACCTATGGATTGATGTGCTCCAATCATTGTTGCTGTTGAGCCACAGGCACGCGTAATTTCTTCCTGTGCAATACAAAAACCAACTTCGCCAAAACCGCCCCCGCCATATTCTTCGGGAAATGCTGTTCCTAAAAGTCCAACCTCTGCGAGCTTTTTAATTAGTTCCTTTGGAATCTCTTCGTCAACATCTATTTTGCATGCCAAGGGTTTTACCTCAGATTTGGCAAATTCACGTACCATTTCTCTGAGCATTTTCTGCTCTTGAGTTAAGTTAAAATTCATATTAAAATTCAATCCCTCTAGTAAATTAAATAAATACAGACTAAAAGTGAACTAGCTTTTTCATTAACTTTAATTTAAAGCTTACCAAGATAAATATATTTCGGCAAGTTTGGAATAGCATTTTTTTTAATTGGAATTTTTAATTTTTGAGCTGTTTTCCCAAAAAACGATAATTCTTGATTTTTCATATCATTATAGACATATTTGGGTATGATTATTAAAGATTTCGCACTTAAAACAAAAGATAATAACCAGTTAAAAATTTCAGCCTATGGTTGTGAGAATCTTAATAATGGCTGCCTGATATTTGTCCATGGCTTTAAGGGATTTAAGGATTGGGGATTCGGTCCTTATCTGGCCAGGTATTTTGCTGAAAAGGGTCTTTTTGTTCTTACATTTAATTTTTCGCATAATGGAATAGGCAGTGATCCGGAAAAGTTTACTGAAATTGACAAATTTGCAAAAAATACCTTTTCAAGAGAAATTAGTGAGTCATCTGAATTAATAGATGCTTATGAAAATGGCTTTTTCGGAAAGGTCAGCAAGCCACAAATAGCACTACTTGGACACAGCCGTGGCGGCGCAATTGCTCTTTTAACAGCCTACCAGAAAAGAGAAGTTAAAGCAGTTGCATTATGGGCTTCAATTTCAAGATTGGACAGGTATTCACCCAGGCAGAAAGAGCAGTGGAAGAAGAATGGATTTTTTGAGGTTGTAAACCAGCGTACCGGTCAACTAATGAGATTAAATGTTACTTTGCTCGAAGATATTGAGAAAAACAAGGATGATCTGTTAAATATTGAAAGGGCAGTTAAAAAGCTCAACAGGCCGCTACTTATAGCGCATGGGGAACAGGACCTGGCAGTTCCTATAGCTGAAGCTGATCAAATATTTCACTGGTCAGATAAATCAAAGACAGAATTATTTAAGATACAAGCGACTGGACATACTTTTGACATTAAACATCCCTTTGAAGGGTCAAATGATAAGTTTGAAAAGTTGCTAAATAAGACTTACGAATTTTTAGAAAATAATTTAATCAAATCGAGGTAAAGATGTCCGTAAATGAAAATGTAAAAAATTTAACAGGCTTAAAATATTTTGGTAAGGTTGTTTCTTCAGAATTGTTCTGGGTTTCAGCTTTTGCAGTTCTGACCTTCTTAGCTGCTCAGGTTTCCGTTCCTGTTCAACCTGTTCCATTTACTTTACAAACTATGCTTGTATTAATGGCCGGAGCATTTCTTGGCCCAAAGAACGGGGCATTAAGTCAAATACTTTATCTTGGTTTAGGAGCAATTGGATTGCCTGTCTTTGCCAATTTTAGCAGTTTTACAAGTTTATTCGGACCTACAGGTGGATACCTATTGGCTTTCCCTGTTGCTGCATATTTAGTTGGCTTGGCTACTGAAAAAAACAAAAGCCTTTTATCAGTTGCAATTTCAATGACCTTGGCTTCTTTCCTAATACTTTTCTTAGGGGCCTCATACTTAAGCTTATTCTGGGGAAAAGGTTTAGGAGATTCTTTCTTTGTCGGTGCTGTAATCTTTTCTGTCTGGGATTTAATTAAACTCGCTGCTGCTGCCTCTATTTATTCAGGAATATCCAAAAGATACGCAAGATTACCTTTATAAATATTTGCTAAATAAGACATTAAAACCTTTCAGATTGCAAAAAAAATCTATTTTTGAAGCAAATTGAAAGGTTTTTTTGTTATATGCTCTTGCTGTTTACTTGCTTTGAAACTATTTTGTATGCATAATTTTGGATAATGTAAAAATGTGTGGATATTTGGTATTATTTTATCCCATTTCTTTATCCAATTTTACCCTTAATTTTTGTAAAAATATTCCGTTTCATTATCAAAAGAAGTTCTATGGGAATTAAAAATTTCATTTTTATCGTAGTCTTTCTGGCAGCAATGGCTCTGATTATTTATAACGTCAGAAGACTCATCAGTTATTTAATGGTTGGACAGAAAGAAGACAGGTTCGATAATATTGGCGAAAGGATCAAAAATGTTCTTAAGATAGCCTTCGGACAATCCAAATTACTTCGTGACCCGGTAGCTGGAACAATTCATTTTTTGATCTTTTGGGGCTTCATGCTCTTTTTATTTGCTGTTATTGAAAGCCTGCTCCAAGGATTTTACAGTCCATTTAGTTTAAGATTTCTTGGCCCAATCTACAGCTTAATTACAATTACTCAGGATATTTTTGGCGTATTTGTAATTATTTCGGTTTTAGCTGCTCTTTACAGGCGACTGATCGTTCATGTACCGCGTCTGGAAGTTGGCCATAAGGGAAAGATGGATGCTGTATTTATTTTATGCATGATCTTAGTTGTTGTACTTTCAATGTTTGGAATGAACATTGCTTCATTAGCTGTTAACAATTTTGCTTTGAACCCTTATGAAGTAAGGCCATTATCTGCTGCAATTTCTCCATTGCTGTTTTCTTCAAACTCATCAGCTGCTCCAGTTGTATACGAAATCTGCTGGTGGATACATATTGTATTTGTATTAAGCTTCCTTAATTTTCTTCCTTATTCAAAACATCTGCATGTCTTGAGCTCAATTCCAAATGTGTTCTTTTCTAGGCTTAAGGATAAACGAAACTTTTTGAAAAAGCTTAATCTTGAAGATGAAAATGCTGAAAGTTTTGGAGTTGCTGATATAGAGCATCTTACATGGAAACAAATGCTGGATGGATATACATGTACTGAATGCGGAAGGTGCACAGCTGCTTGCCCGGCAGCCAATACAGGAAAGCTCCTTTCACCAAGGAAGATCATGGTGGATATAAGAAAAAGGACAGTTGAAAAAGCTCCTTTACTTATTGCAGGTCTTAGCGAAGATGGCAATGAAGAGAATAAGGCCATTCTTGAAAAGCATCTTGTTCATGATTTTATTACACCACAGGAATTATGGGCTTGTACTACATGCATGGCTTGCGTACAGGAATGCCCTGTAATGATCGAGCATGTTGATGCAATTGTCGATATGAGACGTAATCTTGTCTTAACTGAATCGGATTTCCCAAGTGAGTTGAATCCTGTCTTTAAGAATCTCGAGACAAATTTTACTCCCTGGGCATTCAACTGGCAGGATAGGGCTAACTGGGCAGAGGGGATGAACATAAAGACTATGGCTGAAGATCCAAATGGCGAATACCTCTTCTGGGTCGGATGTGCTGGATCATTTGACTCAAGATATCAAAAAGTTACAAAAGCATTTGCAACTTTGATGCAAAAAGCTAATATTGACTTTAGAATTTTGGGTACTGAGGAAAAGTGCAATGGCGATACGGCAAGAAGACTTGGAAACGAATATCTTGCTCAAATGATGATGATGGAGAATGTTGAAACTCTAAATAATTATGGGGTTAAGAAAATTGTTACTGCTTGTCCTCATTGCTATAATTCTCTAAAGAAAGATTTTAAGCAGTTCGGTGGAAACTTTGAAGTTAAGCACCATTCTGAACTCATAAGTGAAATGCTTGATCAGGGTAAATTAGAATTAAAACAGGAATCTACAATAAATAAAGTAACTTTCCATGATTCTTGTTATCTTGGTAGATATAACGGTATATTTGATTCACCAAGGAATTCACTGAACAAAATTAAAGGTTTGGAATTAGTTGAGATGAAAAGGAACAAAGACAGAGGATTCTGTTGCGGAGCCGGTGGAGGCAGGATGTTCCTTGAAGAGACTGAAGGTACAAGAATTAATGTTGAGAGAACCAGGGAAGCTCTTGAAACTAACGCCGAAACTATAGCATCTGCTTGTCCGTTCTGTATGACCATGTTAACAGACGGTGTTAAAGCATTTGACAAAGCTGATGATATAGCAGTTAAGGATATTTCTGAAATTGTTCTTGAAAATATAAAATAACTTAATTAACCTTTAATTATAATCTATTACGGAGGCTTAAATGAAAGAAAAGTATAATGAACTGCTGAAATTTGTACAGAGCCTTGAGCCAGATGTACAAAAATTTTCTGAAAAAGGACAAGCAGCCGCAGGTACAAGATTGCGCAAGGGCTTAAGCGAACTTAAAAAGCTTGCACAGGATATGCGTAATCAGATCCAGGAAATAAAGATGAATAGGAAAGAGAATCCTGAAGAAGAAAAGAAGTAAAGTATTTCTTTGAATTCAGGGCTGAATTATTAAATTTCAGCCCTGAAATATTTTCTATTGTTTAAAAATGGGCATTTATAAAAGGGAGGATCTTTAATATCCCTGAATTGTTTCCAGCATAGTTTATTAGTCCTAACTGAACGCCATCTAAATTATCTGCATGATTAAAGATCCCGATTGAAAGTCCCGTTTGCGTATCATATGCTCTGTTATAAAGTGCAACTGAAAGTCCTGTCATAATATCAGCTTTATTCATTACTCCGGAAATATTTAGACCGGTTATTTCAGATGCCTTTAATCTATATCCAGCTATATTTATTCCTGTAATTGAATTTGCACATTGAATAGCCCCTACAGTAAGGTTCAATCCAGTTATATCCTCTTTACCCGAAATAATGGCAGCTCCCGATATATTTATTCCCTGAACTCCATCATTGCCAATAAGAGCCAATCCGCCAAAATTAATTCCGGTAAGTGAACCATTGGATATATTTGCAAGACCACTTAAGTTCAGACCGGTTGAATTACCATCGGCAATGTTTGCTAAGGAACTAAGATTTATTCCTGACAGATCTTCATTAGAGATCAAAGCTAGTCCACCAAAGTTAATTCCGCTAGCAGAGCCTTTGCTAATTGAAGCTAAACCTGAGACATTTAAACCGCTTATACTCTCATCTGTAACATTAGCAAACCCTGAAATAATAATGCCCATAGCCGACCCACTCGACACTGTTGCAAGCCCGCCAAAAGCTATCCCACGAAGATCTGAGTTACTTATTACAGCAAGTCCGCCAACCTTAATACCTTTTGCTGTTCCTTCTGAGATTACAGCCAGACCTCCAATGCTTATCCCATTTAGGCTGCTTCCGGCTACCACAGCTGCAGTTCCAAGCGCAACACCATTTATTCTATCTGCCGAAGGACCAACAATTCCTAAAGCAAGTCCGTTTATTGTTCCGTTAGAATTATCACTGGAATTCCATAAAGTAATGTTTATTCCGTTTATTTCCTCAAGATGCTTGTCACTCCAGTTTATCCTAATACCAGATGAATAACCGGAATTACCAAATACTAATCCGGAGTTGCTTGCCCCTAACTGGAAATAACTATGTGTAAATGGTATAGAATCCTGCTGCTGGCCAAAAATAATGGAAGTTAAAAAGAAAAAGTAGAGCAGTAGATGTTTTCGCATTTTATTCTCCGAAATTAAGAAAGTATATACTTGTATATAAAGTGCTATTTAGACGGCACCATACTAATAATGGTTACACTAATAACGGCTGCTACGAGCAGAAAATTATTGTAAGTTATAAAAATGCATAAATTTGCTGATAAATGTTCTTAAATTTCCAGCAGTTCTTTAGGAAGCAGCAATGATTAATGAAATTACTTCTGTAAACTAAGAATATGTGCACATAATGAGATAAAGGAAAGGGAGAGAGAGTTGAGCAATTTTCACAAAAGTGCAGACCATGGCAATAATTTATATTACTGGTAAAATAATATACTTTAGTTTGCTTTGAGTCTGCACTATAATAATCGCTGCTTATTATTTAGTGGCTTATGATTTAGTAGTTGTGCTTTTTTTGGAAATAATAGTTAATACAACTATTTGTTTATTTTAATCATTAACTTTTTAATGGACCTCACGTCTTCCCATGCCTTGTTGCTTAGGGAGAGTCTCATCATTGTAATCTTCAAAGGTTTCATTTACCTGTGTTGTGGCAGTTTCAAGATTTTCTTCTCCTGCTGTTGATGCTTCTGTTTGAGATGTCTTGTATGCATCAACTGCAGCGTTGACAGCTTTTCTTAAGCGTGAAATTTCCTTTTCAACGTTATCACGAGGCACATCCAAAACACCAGAGGCATAATGTCTTGATAACTCAAAAACATTTTGCGCACGGTCAATCATCGAGTTTGACAGTACTTTTGTTTCATTATAAATCTTCTGACTCTGTTCTTTTGCTTTATGCAGATAATCTCCCACATCATCCTTTATCTCCTTCCGAAGATCTTTTCCTTTTATAGGGGTGAAAAGAAAAGAAGCCAGGCTCCCGATTATACCGCCAACCAGAAAGCCGATCACTATCTGTTCCTCGCGACTTTGCTTTCTTTTAAACATGTTGTTTTTCCTCCTAGAAATGGATTTTATTTAATAGAATAGTTGAAATTTTTATACGTGCCTTTTTGTATAGAATAAAGTATTATATCGATTTAGTCAAGTTGTCTATTTCCAAAACTAAAGCTTAAGTAAAAACCAAATCCTATTGAGAAATAGCTTTTGTTTTTTTGAACTATTTAAGGTATATAAAAGTTATTTCCATTGGCAGATGTTACGAATTTATCATCCATTTTTAATATCTTACTATATAAACAATAACTATTTTTCTAAATCTGAATTACAGGAGTATACTTTGAGTTACGAATTCACCCTTATACAGGGAGATGGTATTGGACCAGATATTACTGACGCAGCCGTAAAGGTAATAGAGCATGCAGGAGTTAAGATAACATGGGATATGCAGCCAGCCGGACTTTCTGCAATTGAAAAATATAAAGATCCTCTGCCACAAGAGACACTGGACTCAATAGCAAGAACAAAAATTGCACTAAAAGGACCATTAACTACACCTGTTGGCAAAGGCTTCAGAAGCATAAATGTTGCTTTAAGAAAAGAATTTGATCTTTATGCAAATGTCAGACCCGCAAAGACATATCCTGGGATTAAAACTCTGTACGACCACATTGACTTAATAATTTTCAGAGAGAACCTGGAGGAGTTTTATTCGGGCATTGAACATTACATTGATAGTTCACGCTCAGCAGCAGAAACAATCGGGATTGTTACGCGAAGAGGATGCGAGAGAATTCTTCGATATGCTTTTGACCAGGCCATGAAGAAGGGGAGAAAGAAGGTAACAGCAGTTCATAAGGCTAATATACTTAAATATACAAGCGGTCTGTTTCTGGATGTTGCAAGAGAGATTGCAAAAGAGTACCCGGATCTGGAATTCAATGATAAAATAATTGATAATATGGCAATGCAGATGGTATTGAATCCTTATCAGTTCGATGTTATTGTTACTACTAATCTATTTGGCGACATTCTCTCTGATCTGGCAAGCGGACTTGTTGGGGGATTGGGTATGGCTCCAGGGGCAAATCTGGGACCCGATGTTGGAATTTATGAGGCTGTCCATGGCTCTGCTCCTGATATTGCCGGAAAAAATTTAGCTAACCCCGCTGCAATAATTCTTGCTTCTGTTATGCTGCTTGAACATATTGGTGAAATTGAAGCTGCTCAAAGAATTGAAAGAGCTGTTGCATCTGTTATTGCTGAAGGTAAGTATGTTACTAAGGATATTAATCCTCTTAATTATGTTGGAACTAAGGAATTAACAAATGCAATCTTAAAGAAATTGGATAAATAACATATGAAAAAAACTTCACTGATGACTATCTTTATGACAGTATTCATTGATCTTTTAGGTTTTGGTCTGCTTATCCCTATTTTACCGACTTTTGCTAGCAAGGAAATACACGTTTCAGATTTCGCTATAGGTATTCTCTTTGCAGTTTTTTCACTTGTACAATTTATTTTTAATCCAATACTTGGGAAATTATCAGATAAATTTGGCCGGCGTCCATTAATACTTATTTCTCTTTCATCGACGTGCATTTCATACATAATATTTAGTTTCTCTCATTCCTATTTAATGCTCTTTATTTCACGACTAATGGGAGGATTTGGAGGAAGTAATATTGGCGTAGCTCAGGCTTATATTGCTGATATAACTGAAAAGCATGAGAGAACCAAAGGAATGGGAATGATAGGCGTTGCCTTTAGCCTTGGCTTTGTATTCGGACCATTTGTAGGTGGCATCCTTTCTCACTTTGGCTATCAGGTAGTTGGCTTTGTAAGTGCTGGATTTTCATTAACGGCTCTGGCTTTTACATTCTTATTCCTTAAAGAAACTGTCCAAAAGAGTGAAGGAAAACTTAAGCTTCGTGATCTGAAAATATTTGATTTACATTTTACTAAAAGTGTTCTTAGCCACCCGGAAATTGGTTCACTCGTTTTTTTGTTCTTCATTGTGACATTTTCTGGAGCAAATATTTATGGCACGTTTGCTCTATTAAGCTATAAACATTATCATTTTACAGATCAGCAAACAGGATATCTTTTTGGAATTATGGGAATTTCAGGAGCCTTGATACAAGGAGGGCTCATACGAATTCTTAGTGAAAAAATTTCGGAAAAATTCCTTATCTTAGCAGGTACGTTTATTTTGATATTCGGACTTGGTCTGATTCCTTATGGTGGAAATTTCCTTGGTTTAGCCATTGTAATGTGTGTGCTTTCTTTGGGCACAGGTATTCTACAGCCAACTTTACTTAGCATGGTATCAAAATATTCACCAGAAAAAGAGCAGGGGGCAATTCTTGGCCTAAATCAGTCCCTTTCTGCCTTTGCCCGTGTATTAGGTCCTCTATGGGGCGGATTTGCCTTTGATTTTCTGGGCTTTCAGTTCCCATTTCTGACCGGCGGAGCATTTATGGTCCTTACGTTTTTATTCTGCCTTTATTTATTTAATTCGAAAAAATTTGTACTTCAGAGCCATGGTGAGGCAGAAAAAATTATTATAAAAGAAAATATTGGAAGAGAGTTTTAATGTTCAAAGTTGGTTCAATTCAAATTGATAAGGCTTTATTGCTGGCCCCAATGGAAGATGTGACTGATATTTCATTTAGAAATGTTTGTAAAGGATTTGGTGCCGATGTTGTCTATACAGAATTCGTTAATTCTGAAGGTCTGATTCGTTCTGTGGAAAAAACACACAAGAAACTTAAGATCACTGAAAGCGAAAGACCTGTTGGAATTCAGATCTATGGTGAAAACCTTGAGTCTATGGTCTCTGCTGCAAAAATTGCTGAAAGAGAAAACCCGGACCTTATTGATATTAACGCAGGATGCTGGGTCAAAAAAGTTGCTAACAGAGGAGCTGGTGCAGGACTATTAAAGGACCCACCATACCTGCAAAAAATGGTCAAAGAGATCGTTGATTCGGTTAGCCTTCCTGTTACGGTTAAAACCAGAATAGGATGGGATAATGATAGTATAATGATCGTCGAGATAGCTAAGAGGCTTGAAGATGTTGGAGCTAAAGCATTAACAATTCATTGCCGAACAAGACAAATGGGACACTCTGGTGACCCTGATTGGGAATGGATTGACAGGGTAAAGGAAGTTGTTGATATTCCGGTTGCTCTTAATGGAGGTGTTTTCAGTGCTGAGGACGTTAAGAAAGTCTTTGACTCTACTAAAGCCGATGCTGTTATGATTGCTAGAGGAGCTATAGCAAATCCTTGGATCTTTCAGGAAGCAAAGGAAATACTTTCTCAGGGTTTTGTCTCTCTTACTCTTACTCCTGAGATCAGGATCACTACAGCTCTAAGGCACTTAAAGGAATCAATAGAGATCAAGGGCGAAAGAAGAGCTGTTCTGGAATTCAGAAAGTATTATTCTTCTTATTTGAAAGGTTTATACGGCGTTTCTCAAATACGCCAGGAAATGATGAAGCTTATTGAATATAAACCAATTGAAGAAAGACTGCTCTGCTATATGGAAGAACTAAAAATCTATAATGATAAACAAATAGATCCACTAGGGGAATCCCTTAGGATTACTGAAGGTTAATAAAAAAATGATCGTAGAAAAAAAATTAGCAAAAAAATTAAAAATTCTGAAGTTTGGTGATCCAGTACTTAGACAAGCTGCAAAACCCGTAACAGTATTTCATAGTAAACTTCAGTTACTTGTAGATTCAATGAAAGTAACGCTTCATAGCAGAGACGACGGTGCTGCTTTAGCTGCTCCGCAGCTAGGCATTCTAAAAAGAATAGTCGTAATAGACTACCAGGATGAATATATAGAGCTAATAAATCCTGAGATATTACTTTCAAAAGGTAAAAAAGTTGATTTTGAAGGTTGCCTTTCGCTTCCAGGCTATTTTGGTAAAGTTCCAAGAGCTGAATATGTTAAGCTTAAATACTTTGACCGTTTTGGGAAAGAAAATATTATTGAGAGAAAAGGTCCAATGGCAAGATGTATCCAGCATGAATTAGATCATCTTGATGGCATTTTGTTCGTTGATAGAATGGAAGAAGATCATCTTCAGCATAACGATAACGAAACGAAAATTAGTCTTAAATCAGTTTTAGATCTGGCTAATGGCAATTTGAAAAATACACCTGGCCAGGCATAAGTTCCAGCTCTGAGAGAATAATGTTAAAAGAGAAATCTAAGGCAACTTTAGCTGCTAGAGTAATATCAACTTTGTTTGTTCCTCCAAGTCTGCTAATCATAATTTTTACTTTCTTTGCTTTTTACTATGAACAGTCATTTATAAATAAAATGACTGTTCTTGCAGTTTCTTATATTTTCGGCTTTATTTCCCCAACAATAATGTTCTTTTACTTTAGAAAAAAAGGGAAAATTATTGATTTGGATGCTTCAGTAAAAGAAGAACGAACGGTGCCATATTTTATTGCTGTACTGACATTTATTGTGGGCTGGATAATTCTGGTTTTCTTCAAAGTAAACATTGTTACTTCCAGTTTCTGGTTCTGCTACATCTCAAATACCTTAATAGTCATTTTTATAAATAAGCATTGGAAAATAAGTGCCCATGCCCTGGGCGTTGCGGGCCCACTAGGTGCCATCACTTTTTCAATAGGTCCAAAAGGACTCTTCTTTTTAGCTTTGCTTCTAATGGTGGGATGGTCTAGAATAGAACTAAAAAGACACACTCTTGCACAGGTAATAGCTGGATCTGTACTGGGATTCACTCTTACATACTTTCAAATGAGTCTAATTATAAGTAACTTTAAATAATACTCGAAATCGTCATATCTTTAACCTTTTTTCTTTATTTGTAGTCTCTAAATTTAATTTTAGGATTAATTATGTCGTTAAAAAAAGAATTAGTCACTCTCTTAGATAACCTTGCTTCAATCTTAGAATTTAAAGGAGATAATCCATTCAAAATAAATGCTTACCGTAATGGAGCAAATATCATTAGAGCAATTGATGATGATCTTGAAAGCATTATTAAAAGCGGAGAAATAAAAAATGTAAAAGGACTTGGAAAAGGACTGCTACAAATAATAAATGAGTACTATGAAAAAGGATTCTCTAGCGAATACAATGCAGTAACATCTGAAGTCCCTGTTGGTATTCTTGATCTTCTAAAAATTAACGGGCTTGGTGCTAAGAAGATAAAGACCCTTTACACAGAGCTTGGAATTAACAATCTTGAAGATCTTGAATCGGCTTGTCTTGACGGGCAGATTGCTTCAGTTAAGGGTTTTGGTGAAAAGACTCAGGAAAGCATACTAAAAGAAATTGAACGAATTAATATTAATAGAAATCTGATACTCCAGAACATCGCTCAAAAAAGATCTGCTGAAATTACTGATAAGTTGAATAAGATTTCTTCTTCTATCCGCATAGAAATTACAGGTGAAAATAGAAGAGCAAATGAAGTAATATCAAAGTTGGAATTTTTAATACTAATTTCTGATAAGTCGTTGTTTGAAAAAGAATTAAAGGAAAGTTTTGAGATCAAAGATACGTTTGAAATTAGCAAGAGGATACCTACACTTCCAAACTTTAGTTCTGATGCTTCTGGGGGATTTGAATTAAATGAATATTCTGACTTTCCGGTTATTGTCTACTACACTACTTCCAAAAGTGAGTTTGAGATACTTCTTTTCCATACTACAGGCTCGGAAGAGTTTATTAAGACTTTAATAAAAGAAGATGATATAAAAGGAGAGACAGATGAAAATAGCTTTATTGGTTCTACTGTAGGATTTATTATTCCTGAGATGAGGGAAGTAAACTATTTTGAAGCTCCTGCTGAACTTCGGAATAATTCACGTCTTTCAATTAAGGACTTCAAAGGATTACTGCATTTTCATTCAAACTATTCTGATGGACAAAATACTATTATGGAAATGTCTAAGAGTGCTGAAGCTCTTGGCTTTGAATTTGCCGTAATTTGTGATCATAGTAAAGCCGCATTTTATGCAAATGGATTAAATGAGGAAAGGGTCCTTAAGCAGAAAGAAGAGATACAGTCCTTAAGAAAATCTCTTGGCATAAAGCTGTTTCATGGAATTGAATGTGATATATTAAAAGATGGTCAATTAGATTATTCGGAAGATTTCCTAAAGAATTTTGAGTTTATTGTCGCCTCAGTTCATTCTTCATTCAAGATGACGGAAGATGAAATGACAAAAAGAATAATTACTGCTATTGAGAACCCAAATACAGATCTTCTTGGTCATCCAACCGGTAGGCTTCTTTTATCTCGTTCTGCCTATAATGTTTATATGCAAAAGGTGATAGATGCCTGTGCATCTAATAATGTTGCTCTTGAGATAAATGCAAACCCATTTAGACTCGATCTGGATTGGAGATTGATCTATTATGCAAGGGAGAAAGGGTGTATCTTCTCAATTAATCCTGATGCACATTCTACTGAAGGAATAAAAGATATTGTATATGGAATTCGAACGGCCAGAAAAGGTGGACTTCAACCTGAAGAGGTAATTAATTGCTATGAAATTAATGATTTTCGGAAATTCTTAAAACGGAAAATCAGCAGGAAAGTTTAAAGAAAGAGTTTTTATTTGTGCTTCAACCTTGGTAATTTACTTAATTAAAAATTGAACTTTCGTATTTAATTTCAGAGGATTGAATGGTCATTACAGATTTATCCCGGTATATAAGAAGTGTCCCGGATTTTCCCAAAAAAGGGATCGTATTCAAAGATATTACAACGCTGCTTCAAGATAAAGATGCTCTTAAACAAGCACTTAGCGAATTACTCGAGTTTGCTAAAGGCTTAAAGATCGATAAGGTTGTTGGTGTAGAGTCAAGAGGATTTGTCTTTGGTGGATTGCTTGCAGAAAAATTAGATGCGGGTTTTGTGCCAATTAGAAAGCCTGGTAAATTGCCTGGTGACACGGTAAAAGAGACATATGTCCTTGAATATGGAGTTGATTCGATTGAAATACACGCTGACGCTATTAAAAAAGGGGATAAGATTTTAATGCACGATGACCTACTGGCTACTGGCGGAACTATGGAAGCTGCATGCAAGTTAGTAGAAAAACTTGGCGGAGAGATCGTTCAGATATCTTTTCTTGTTGAATTAAGCTTTCTTAGTGGAAGAGAAAAGCTTAAAAAGTATGATATTAGATCACTTATCAGCTATGATAGCGAATAGTGTTTAACAAAATATGGTAAAATATTGCCGGCATAGAAATATTTATAATCAGTTTATACTATTCTGTGCCGGGTATTTCTTTTAGGCCATTCATTATTTCCCAATTATTTCCCTTTTCATGTAGAACTTTTCCAAAATTTTAGATAAATTTAGACCTGCAATTTAACAATCTATATTTCTGTTCTCCGCTCGCAGCTCTTTTAGCATTTTTTAGTAATTCTTTTTAATGTAAGAATATTCGGTTTCGCAGAGTACTACTTACTCTTTTGTGCGGAGAGTATTTTACTATTTGCAATAAAATTTTAATATTAAATAAACATTAGTGTATTATGAGCTATAAGAAAAAGGTAAAATATATTTTTGTTACAGGTGGGGTAGTATCTTCGCTTGGAAAGGGAATTTCTGCTGCTTCCTTAGGACTTCTACTGAAACAGAGAGGTTTCAGCGTTACTATACAGAAGTTTGATCCTTATATTAACGTGGACCCCGGAACAATGAATCCCTTCCAGCATGGAGAGGTATATGTAACAGATGATGGCGCCGAAACAGATCTCGACCTTGGCCATTATGAAAGATTTCTTGATGAAAATATGACAAGTGGTAACAATACTACTACAGGACAGATCTACTATGAAGTAATTACAAAGGAAAGGCGTGGCGATTATCTTGGTGCAACTGTGCAGGTTATTCCGCACATTACAGATGAAATTAAAAGACGTATGCGCCAGCTAGGGGAAACAGGCGAATATGATATTATTATTACTGAAATCGGCGGTACTGTTGGCGATATTGAAAGTCTTCCATTTATTGAAGCAATGCGTCAGCTGATGCTCGAATTCGGAAGAAAAAATGCCATTAGTCTACATGTCACTCTTGTCCCATACATCCCTTCAGCCGGAGAAGTAAAAACAAAGCCGACACAGCACAGTGTAAAAAAACTCCTTGAGCTCGGTATTCAGCCTAATATTCTGATTTGCCGCTCTGAAAAAAAGATAGCAAAAGAACTAAGAGAAAAAATTGCACTTTTCTGTAACGTTGAAACTGAATCTGTTATTTCTTGCTATGATTGCTCTACAATCTATGAGGTCCCACTTGTAGTTCATAAACAGAAATTAGATCAGTTGGTACTTAAAAGGCTAAAACTGCCCGATATAAAAACTAAACTTGAAGACTGGGAAGTTTTTGTTGAAAAAGTAAATAATCCAAAGCATAAAGTTGAAATAGCTGTCTGCGGTAAATATACAGATTACCTGGATGCATATAAGAGTATTACAGAAGCTTTTGTACATGCAGGCGCTGAAAACGATGTAAAGGTTAAATTAAGATTTATTGCTGCAGAAGATGTAGAAAAAAATGGGGCAGAAAAGTACCTTACTGGTATAAGCGGCATCTTAATACCAGGCGGATTTGGCGAAAGAGGAATTGAAGGAAAGATCAGTGCTATTAAATTTGCAAGGGAAAACAAAATTCCATTTTTCGGCATTTGCCTTGGTATGCAGTGTGCAGTAATTGAATTTGCCCGTAATGTTTGCGGTATTGCTGAGGCTAATAGTACTGAATTCGTTAAAAACGAATTTAATGTAATAGATCTTATGCCTGAGCAAAAGAATGTTACAAATATGGGAGCTACCATGAGATTAGGTGCTTTCCCATGCCAAATAAAGAATAATTCAAAAGCTTTGGAAGCATATAAAACCGACCTTATCTCTGAAAGGCACCGCCATCGTTACGAAGTAAATAATGCCTTTAGAGGTTGTTTGGAAGAACGTGGAATGATCCTTAGCGGACTTTCTCCTGATGAGAAACTTGTTGAAATGATAGAATTGACTGATCATCCTTGGTTCCTTGGTTGTCAATTCCATCCTGAACTTAAGTCACGCGCAACAAAAGCTCATCCACTCTTCAGAGAATTTGTAAGAGCATCTTTGGAATATTCAAAAGCGATCGAATCACCGGACAATGTTTAAATATATTTGTCTATTTTCCCTTTTTTTTACAATCCGGGTATTTTCACAAAACGATATACCCGGACTCATTTATAAAGGGTTGGATTATTCTTATAACTTCCAGACTCAACAGGCAGAGGACTGCTTTCAACAGATCATAAATAAATACCCTGAAGATCCACGCGGCTATCACTACAAATCAAGCATTTTTCTTTGGACATATCTAAGCAATAAAGACAAATCTGATTATGACAGGTTTATGAAGCTTTCCGATATTGCCATCTATAAGGCTGAAAAAGCCCTGGAAAGAAATGAAAAAGATGAAAATGCACTTTACGTTCTTGGTACAAATTATGGCTTTAGGGCAATGGTATTTGCTAAAGAAAATAGTTCAATGAAGGCTGCCTGGGCAGCAAAAAATTCGAATAAATACCTGAATAAAACACTTGAATTTTACCCTTATAACAATGATGCTTATCTGGGCAAAGGGCTCTTTAGCTTCGCCTTTAGTTTTGTCCCCGGTGTATTTAAATGGGCTTTGAACATTGCAGGCCTCTCTGGATCAAAGGAAGAGGGAATAAAGTTTCTAATAAAAGCCTATAAGTATGGCAGATTCTCAAAGACCGAGGCTGCTTTTTACCTCTCCCAGATCTATTCTGATATGCTTGTTGATTATTCTTCAGCCTCTGAGTACCTTAGTCCCATTATTAAAAAATACCCTCAAAATACATTATTTAAGTATTCCTACGCTGTTGTGTTAGTAAAAGATAGAAAACCGCAGGAAGCCGAGAAATTACTCCGTTCGGTTATTAACACTAATAACCAAAAATTTCAGCAGGTTACCTCTTTTTCTAATTTCCTTTTAGGTGATATTTACTTTCATTGGAATGACTTTAAGTCAGCCATTCCGTATTACCAGAAATTTTTAACTACAACAAAAGATATTGATTATTCGGGAATAGCATATCTAAGAACTGCACTGTCTTATGAAGTGCTTAAAAACAGGCAGGAAGCTCAGAGGAACTATATTCTTGCCCGTAATGGGAACCTTGATCTTTCAGATGATGCTTACGCTAAAAGGAAAGGGGAATATTATTACGATCACCCTTTAAGTGAAGATGAGATAAGTATGATCAAGGCTTCTAATAATATTGAATCTGGAAAGTTTTCAGAAGCATATTCCTCACTCATGCAGCTTTCTCAAAGATTAAACTCAGAAAAGCTCAAAGGTGAAGCTCTTCAGTATTTAAGCGATGTAAGCTTTGAACTTGGCAAGACTAATGAGTCACTGGAATATGCGAACAGAGCCCTAAAGATAAATATAAAGGAAGAAAAATGGATAAAACCATTTTCCTTTTATTATGGAGCCAGGGCATTCTTAAAAAACGGCAATAAAGCAATGGCAACGCGCTATTTGGATGAGGCAGAAGATCTGTCAGATTATGACTTTAAATCCAAACTTACTGGGTATATTAAGGGTTTGAGGACGAAAATATAAACTATTTATGTGTAATTATGCAAAAAGAAGATAAAGATTCTTAAAATCTTAAGTATCTTTTCTCTTTTTTTTATAATTTTGATATTATAAAATTAGTATATATTTACCTGAGACTATTGACTAAAATAGCTTTAGGGACAAATTATTGCATCATTCCATTACGCTTTACATTGATTCTTTTTTGCTAAATGACTAATTTCGACACGTAAAAATAATAATATGTTAAATTTAGCAGTTTTTGTTTCAGGTAGAGGGTCAAATTTTCAGTCTATTTTAGAGGCTATTTCCTCTAAAGTTCTGGAAGCACAAGTTAAATCTGTTTTTACAGATAAAGAATCTTGTGGCGCTATGGAAATTGCAGAAAAGTATTCAATCCCTGTTTACAGCATAAGTAATACAGATAAACCCGGTTTTATATCATATAAAGAAGTCTCAGAGCTGCTCTTAAAGCAGCAGGTTGATCTTATTGTATTAGCCGGATTCCTGAAAAAATTACCCGATACTGTAGTCGACGAATACGAAAATAGAATCATTAACATTCATCCTGCACTACTTCCTTGTTTTGGAGGAAAGGGTATGTATGGAATGAATGTTCACCGGGCTGTTTTTAATTCTTCAGCAAAGGTTTCAGGAGCAACAGTTCATTTTGTAGACAAGATTTATGATAATGGCAAAATTATTGCGCAGGAAGCTGTTGACATATCAGATGTTGGTTCACCGGAAGAGATTGCTGAAAGAGTTTTGAAAATTGAACATAAATTATTACCATTTGTTATAAAAAAAATAAGCGAAAAGAAAGTAGTAATTTCAGAAAATCGTGTTATTGTGCATTAATAATCATTGCGGATAAATGTTGAAAAAACTTGCTTTAATCAGTGTCTCAGATAAGTCAAATCTAGTTGAATTTGCAGGAGCACTGTCTAACCTTAATTATGAAATTTTAGCTACAGGTAATACAGCTAAGTTATTGAATGAGAACAATATTACTTGTACTGAAATTAGTACATATGCATCTTTCCCTGAAATATTTTCAGGAAGAGTAAAAACCCTTCAGCCAAAAATATTTGGCGGCATACTAATGCGTAGGGATAATGCTTCAGATATTGCTGAGGCTAAGGAAAACAATGTTTTTCCTATTGATATTGTTTGTGTTAATCTCTATCCATTCCCTCAGGTTGTTAACCGCGAGGATGTTGACCTTGATTATAAAATAGAGAATATAGATATTGGCGGTCCAAGCCTTATAAGGGCAGCTTCAAAAAATTACAAATATGTTTCTGTCCTTACTCGTCCGGACCAATATTCGGATTTTATAGAGGAATTAAGGAAAGGAGATATCTCAATTTCTACAAAGAGCAAGCTTGCTGCTGAAGCTTTCTCTTATACCTCCTATTATGATACCTTAATAGCAAACTTTCTTGAAAAAACCTTTGAACTTCCGCAGTCCAATATAAGGATAAATTTACCTATCGCACAATCACTGCGTTATGGAGAAAATCCTCATCAATCTGCAGCTCTTTACGGTGACTTTGATAAGTACTTTGAGATTCTGCATGGCAAGGAAGTCTCCTATAATAACATAGTCGATATGGCGGCAGCTGTTGAACTGGCACAAGAACTAGGAGATAATGCATGTGCCATTATAAAGCATACTAATCCTTGCGGAGCAGCTATTAGTGACAGTATTGCTAATGCTTACACGAAGGCTCTTTCTTGTGATCCGGTTTCTGCTTATGGTGGTATTGTTGCCCTAAATGGGAAGGTTGATCTTGAAACTGCTAAATTGTTAAATGAGCTTTTTCTTGAAGTTGTCTGTGCAGATGACTTTGACCAGGATGCACTTGAACTTCTTAAGACAAAGAAAAACAGAAGGTTAGTTAAAGTATTGCTACCTTTGGCAGACGGGACAATGAACTTCAAGAGTGTGCCGGGCGGACTAATTGCCCAACAGAAGGATAATTCTAAACTTAATTTGAAAGAAGTTAAAACTGTTACAAAAAAGCAGGCAGATAATTCTCTTATGGAAGACCTGCATTTCGCTTGGGTTATTTGCAAACATGTTAAGTCAAATGCGATTGTCTATGTGAAAGATAAGAAGATTTTAGGTGTCGGTGCAGGACAAATGTCACGAGTTGATTCGGTCAAGATTGCAGCCTCAAAAGCTAAAGAATTGGGACATGAGGTAAGTGGAGCTGTTGCAGCTTCAGATGCTTATTTCCCATTTCCTGATAGCGTAAATGAAATGGCCTCTTATGGTATCACGGCTATAGTTCAGCCTGGTGGATCAATACGGGATCAGGAAGTAATTAAGGCTGCAGATGATAATAATTTAGTTATGATTTTTACTGGAATTAGAAATTTTAAGCACTAAGAGGATTTATGGGATTATTCGACTTTTTCTCAACTGATATTGCAGTGGATCTAGGTACAGCAAATACATTGATTTATCTAAAAGGCAAAGGCATTGTATTAAATGAACCTTCTATTGTTGCATACGATAGGAACTCAAAAAGAATTCTGGCCCTTGGAAATAAGGCAAAAGAAATGCAGGGCAGGGAACATAAAGAGATCCGTGTAACCCGTCCTATGCGCGATGGTGTAATTGCTGATTTTGAAATTGCAGAGGGAATGATTAAGGCTTTCATTAAGAAAGTCAGCACAGGCCCAATTTCCAGCCGAAGAATTGTAATTGCAGTGCCTAGCGGGGTAACTGAGGTTGAAAAAAGAGCTGTACGTGATAGCTGCGAACATGCTGGAGCTAAGGAAGTACATCTAATAGCTGAGCCTATGGCTGCTGCTATTGGTATTGGTATTGACGTTGAGGCTCCTATTGGAAGCATGATAATTGACATTGGCGGTGGTACAACCGAAATTGCAGTTATTGCTCTTTCTGGTATTGTAAATGAAGAATCTATAAGAATTGCAGGCGATGAAATGAACAATGCAATTATGCAATTCTTTAAGAAGAATCATAACCTTCTAATTGGTGAAAGAACCGCTGAAGCTATTAAGTGCGAAGTTGGAAGTGCTGTTCCGCTCAAAGAAGAAGTTACTGTTCAGGTAAAGGGCCGCGATCTTGTCGGTGGTGTTCCTAAGACAGCAGAGGTCAGTTCTGTTGAAATAAGAGATGCCCTTAATGAAAACATTACTCAAATTGTTGAGGCCGTAAAACAATCTCTTGAAAGAACTCCTCCTGAACTTTCTGCTGATATTCTCGACCGTGGTGTTATGATCACTGGTGGAGGAGCCTTATTGAAAGGTATTGATGAAAGAATCAGAATGGAAACAAATCTTCCTGTACACATTGCAGAAGATCCATTGACAGCAGTTGTTCGCGGTGCAGGTAAAACTATTGATAATCTCAATAGATTTTCTAAAGTATTTATCAGGAACAGAAGATATTAATGAAAAGCTTCTTTTCTCGATTTTGGAACGGTTACAAAGAATATATTGTTGTCGTGGTATTGCTGGTCATTAGTTTGGTTCTATTATCTTTAAGTACAAATCCAGCTATCAAAAGAGTAAAAACTTACGCCTTTGGTGGCTTTGCAGTTATTACTTCAGGTGTTTCAAAAGTTATAGAACCTTTCCAAACTGCATTTGAAACAAAGCGCCTTAGGGAGGCTAATGCCCAGCTTATGATGCAGGTAAACCGGTTAAGAGAATACGGCATTCAGAATGAAGAACTTAAAAAACTTTTGGCCTTAAAAGATTCTTCTGAATATCCTCTCATTGCAGCCAGCGTTGTTTCTAAATTTGTTTCAAATTCTCAAGGCTGTTTTATTATTAACACTGGCAATAATGAAGGCGTTCAGCTTGGAATGCCTGTTATTAATGATCAGGGATTAGTCGGGGTCGTAATATCTGTTTCAAAAGATTTCTCCATTATTAGAACACTTAACAATAGTGAACTAAAATTTGCAGTAAAGAACCAAAGAAGCAAATTCGATGGTGTTATGGAATGGAATGGGACTGACCTTGTTATTAAGAATGTCCCAAAGACTTTTGATATGGAAATTGGAGATAGAATTGTTACCTCTGACTTCAGTACAAAATTTCCTCCATCAATTCCCGTTGGTGTTGTTGCAGGAGGTAACAGAGATAAAACCGGTATTTTTAATAATATCGTTGTAAGGCCTTATGTCGATTTTATAAAAGTCTCGAATGTTTTTGTAATTGGATTTGTTCCTAGTGTGCAGAAAAATAACTTGGAACTTAACCTTATTAGAATGAATAAATAAAATGCGCTCTGATTATATATTTGCTGTTTTACTTTTCATACCACTTGCTGTCATACAACTGACCTTGGTCCCTTGGCTCTCTTATAATCAGGTTGGTCCAGATCTAATTTTGATCCTTCTTGTTTTTTATACTTTAAGGGTAGGACAGCTAGGTGGAACAATTCTTGGTTTTATATTTGGTTTAGCCTTTGACCTTATATCGGGTACAATTTTAGGCAGTGCTATGTTTACCAAGACACTGAGTGGTTTTTTAACTGGTTATTTCTATAATGAAAATAAAGTTGAACAAAACATACATTCTTTAAGTCTTCTTTTAATTGTTTTCCTTATTGGCACTGTAGATTCAATTATTTACTCATTTTTCGGAAACACAAACACAGGTAGTACTAGTATACTGATAATGTTTTTTATGCAGGGCCTGTTACCGGGATTGTATTCATCGGTACTTGCTCTACCGTTAGTTGTAT
Organism: Bacteroidota bacterium; assembly: GCA_030706145.1. Taxonomy (GTDB): domain Bacteria; phylum Bacteroidota; class Ignavibacteria; order Ignavibacteriales; family SURF-24; genus JAUZPB01. The sequence continues at coordinate 29,598 of JAUZPB010000004.1, read as the reverse complement.
TTTATACTAAGAAGATGTTCGCATGACCCAAAGTAAGAATTTCGGTACTGATTTTAGGAAGAATGTTTTATTTTACATTCTGACAGGCTTTTTTATTGTTTTACTTTCCCAGCTCTTCCGTATGCAGATCATTGAACATCAGACATTTGATGAAAAATCTGCTAATAATAGTATAAAAGGAATTGTACAGACCCCTCTTAGAGGAGCTTTCTATGATAGAAATTGCAAAGTCCTGGTAAGTAATAAACCTTCCTATACTGTAATTATTACGCCTTATAATTACGATCATAAGCTCAATAATCTTTTGGAAACTGTACTTGGAGTAGAACCAGGTTATATTGAAGATGTCCTTCAGGAAAATATGATCTACTCGAAATATATTCCTATAAGAGTCCAAAGAGATGTTAGTTTCCCGGTTATCTCATGGATAGAAGAAAACAAAGAACAGCTTCCAGGCGTTAATTATATGGTCGAAATGGAAAGGTCATATTCCGATAGTATTGTGGCCTCGCAGATGTTCGGCTATACAAAGGAAATCTCTCCCAAGCAGCTAAAAGAGGGGAAAGACTACTACGAAATGGGAGACTTTGTAGGTAATAACGGGATTGAAAAAACATATGAAAAGTTCTTAAGAGGAACTAAGGGCGTAAAATATGTTCTTGTTGATTCTCATAGAAAAGAAAATGGACGCTTTAATAATGGCCAAAACGACAGAGAATCAATAAAAGGCAATGATCTGGTTCTTTCGATCGATGAAGATGCGCAGAAGGCAGCCGAACGTGGCTTTAAGGGCTTTAAGGGTGCTCTTGTTGCTATTGAACCTCAGACGGGAGAAATTCTTGCCTTTGTAAGCTCGCCTCAATATGATCTGAATAACTTTACTACTGTAACCCCGCGCGAGGTCTGGAAAAACTTAAATACTGATCCGGATAAGCCTTTGCTCAATCGTACAACTATGTCTGCATATCCTCCCGGTTCTACTTTTAAAGTCCTTGGAGCAATTGCAGGACTTGAATCGGGTGTTATTACTCCTCAATCAATTATTAATTGCCCGGGTGGTTTTTACTTTGGACGTTTCTTTAAATGCCATGGCGGTGCTCATGGAGCTCTTAACGTTGAGCATGCAATCGAAAAGTCATGTAATACATTTTTCTATCAGTTAATTCTGCGCGTAGGGCTTGACCGCTGGGCTGACTATGCAAGGCGTTTTGGTTTCGGCAAGAAAACTGGCGTTGATATTAGCGAGGAATCACGTGGAATTCTGCCTTCTACTGAATATTATAATAAAAGATACGGCCCTAAGGGCTGGACACTTGGATTCGTAGTTAGTTTGGGAATTGGTCAGGGTGAACTTAGCGTTACTCCTATGCAGCTAGCACAGTATGTTGCTATGATTGCTAACAATGGAAGAACAAAAAGGCCACACATTGTTAAAGGAATTCTCGATGAGAATAAAAAAATTGTTCCTTTCCACTTCGACGATATTGATGCTCATGTAAGCCAAAAGACAATGGACATTGTTAAACACGGAATGTTTTTGGTTGTTAATGGTGCAGGTACAGCTGGAAATGCTAAGATCCCTGGCATTAATGTGGCAGGGAAAACCGGAACAGCTCAGAACCCTCACGGAAAAGATCATGCTTGGTTTATGGGATTTGCTCCCTTTGAAAATCCAAAGATTGCAGTAGCTGTTTTGGTTGAAAATGCTGGTTTCGGTGCTACTTGGGCTGCTCCAATAGCAAAAAGTGTTATGACTGCTTATTTAAATAAGACTCATAAACCTGTAGAACAAAAAGAAAAAAATAATGAGGGAAAGATAGTTGCTGCGTCGATCAAGAATTAATTATCAGTTAGAAGATAAATTTGATGTTATCCTCTTTTTTTCTGCAATGTTTCTGGTTGTGATCGGACTATTGGCAATTTATAGTTCAACAGTTAATCATCCAACTGCTTCGGGTAACTTTCAAAAACAGGTTTTTTGGCTTTGCATTTCTTTGTGTCTATTTTTTGCTACATATTTTGCAAATCCAAGGCTGCTAAATTATGTCCCAATACCGGCCTATTTAATTACTTTACTGTTTCTTGTAGCAGTTCTGGTTATCGGTAGAAAAGTCTATGGACAAAGATGCTGGATAGATATTGGTCCATTTGGCTTCCAGCCTTCCGAATTTTCAAAAGTTGCAACTGTATTTTTGCTTTCTTTTTTCCTTAGCAGGGAAAAAACCGATATTAATACAATTAAGGATATCGCAATAGCAATGGCTATTGGACTTATACCAGTTGGACTAATATTGTTAGAGCCTGATATGGGTTCGGCTTTGATCTTCTTTTCAATTACGCTTGTTATGCTTTTCTGGAAAGGATTGGATATTTTCGGGATTTTTGTAGTTTTGTCTCCTGGTCTGGTTGTATTTGCATCTATGTTCGGCATGGGACCTTTTATTGCCGTTCTGGTCCTGATTCTTTTGATACTTTTTTATTTCAGGAAAAATCTTTTTCTTAGTGCTTCTATATTTGTTATGAATCTGGCGGCCGGATTCTTTTTTGATGCCGTTTATAAAGTACTTAGTCCTCATCAAAAAAAGCTTATTGAGACCTTTGTGGACCCAAATTCGGATCCACTCGGTTCTGGTTATAATGCCATTCAAGTCAAGGTTGCCATTGGTTCGGGAGGTTTCCTGGGTAAAGGCTTTATGCATGGAAATCAAACTCAGTTAAGATTTATTCCTGAACAATGGACAGATTTTATTTTTTGCGTAGTTGGAGAAGAATTCGGGTTTATAGGAACTGTTATAACGATTTCATTATTCCTTGCCCTTTTTACCAGACTATTAAAAATTGCTTCTTTTGCTAAAGAGAAAAATGAATATCACAGCTTACTTGTAGTTGGCATTTTATCAATTCTTTTTGCGCATTTTGCTGTTAATATTAGCATGAATGTGGGTCTTTTACCAATCATTGGTATTCCACTTCCATATATGAGCTATGGTGGAAGTTCACTCATGGTTAATCTTTTTATGCTGGGCGTTGCTGCAAATATTTATAAGAATAGAAAACAGCATGCTTAAATTATAAAATGAGACCAATAAATCCTTACCTTAAATAGAAATTATATATACAAGTATTATTTTTAATATACTGCACTGGTATTTAATGAATTCAATTATTAAATTATACCTGTTATTACATAATAAATAGCTGTTTTTTTCACAAATATATTATTAAATGACTTCACAAGAAAAACTTCTATCGCAGATAAGTGAAGGAAGACATATTGCTGTCGGACTTGATCCTGACCTAAAGAAATTACCTTCTCATCTGCTTTCTGAAAAAAATCCTATTCTTACGTTCAATAAAGAAATTATTGATAAAACTTACAAATACGCTGCTTCTTATAAATTAAATTTCGCCTTCTTCGAGAAATATGGAACTGAAGGCTTTAGTACTCTTTTTGAAACAATTTCCTATATCCCAAAAGATAAACTTATAATTGCTGACGCAAAAAGGGGAGATATTGGCAATACAAGCAAGATGTATGCTGAATCTATTTTTAATGGTTTCAATTCAGATGCTGTGACACTTCACCCTTATATGGGATATGATTCTGTTGAACCGTTCCTCGAATTTGAAGATAAGATAAGCTTTATTTTGGCCCTGACCTCTAATAAGGGCTCATCTGATTTTGAAAAGCTTACACTAAAGGATGGAAGCTTTCTTTTCCAGCAGGTAATTAAAAACACCCTTTTATGGAATACACGCAACAATTGCGGACTTGTGTTTGGAGCTACTAACGAACAGGAATTAGATGAGAATATTTCTCTTTTTGGTACACTCCCAGTTCTTTTGCCTGGCATTGGAGCTCAGGGAGGAAGCTTAGAAAAAGTGGTTAGTTCCTTTAAGAAAAATGGAAAAGATAATTTTCTAATTAATGTAAGCCGTTCGGTAATCTATAAAGATAGTTCCAGGGATTTTGCCAAAGCTGCAATGCAAGAAGTAATGGCACTTAATCAGGAGATTGACAGAATAAAAGGGTAATAAACCTTTTTTCTGAAATATTATCTTTTTCTTTGCTAGTATAAAGATCTTTGTTATTTTGATTGAATTGGTATCAGTATTATTGCTTAATATATCCAGTTGAATAATCTGAGGTTGATAATGAATCATCTGCCAATTTTAAATGAAATTTCTCTATATGAACTCTGGACATCAGGAGATTTAGACAGGCTCCTTACAACTTCTGATGGTGAACCCATTTTTATAATGGAACATGGGCATCATGATAGTAGTTTTGCAGGACCCGATTTCAAAAATGCAAAAATAAAGATCGGTAATTTCCTTTATACAGGCGATATTGAGATAGATCTTAACCACAAAGACTGGATAAACCACGGCCATAATCTTGACAGCAAATATAACAGCGTAATTCTGCATATTTGCATGGTAAACAAGAAGCATTCAAGATATGTTTATAACAGAGATGGCAGGCGTATTAATACTGTTTGCCTATCTGATTTCCTCAAAGATGAGCAGATCGAACAACTAATTAAGGGCTCTGAAAAAACTCCTAACGATACAAAATTACTTAAATGCGCTGATCTTGTTCATGTTATAAATGATAATGATAAGGTGGATTATATTTCCTCACTTGGAGTTAGGCGTTTTCAGAAAAAATGCACAAGAATGTATGACAGGATAAAAGAACTGACATATATCAAAGAGATGAAAATTAGCGAACCCGTTATTAACTACGAATTACCCCCTTCATTTTACCAAAGACAATTCTCATATCAGGATTTCCAGACAAAGGAAATTTGGCAGCAACTCCTTTATGAACATGTCTTTGAGGCCCTGGGTTATATTAAAAACAAGAATATAATGATCAAACTTGCTAAATCGGCAAACATAGAGTTTTTTAAAGATGTTCTAGATGAAAGAGACTCCCAGGTAATAATTCTTACATGCTTACTCAAAATATCCGGGTTAATACCTCATGAACTCTCAAAAATTAAAGATCCGGAGAGCATTTCATACATTCAGAATATTGAAGAGCTATGGAAGCAGGTTAAGGATAAATATGATGGCGCTTTTTTCAACAAGTCCGATTGGCATTTCTTTAGATCAAGACCCCAGAACTTCCCAACTATAAGACTGGCAGGAGGTGCTGTTCTTCTAAATTCATTTATGAATAAAAATTTCATAGAAAGACTGACAAAATATTTTACAAGAATAAACCAGGACAAAGCACTCATTAAAGCCATAAAATCACTTCTAATAGTTAAAGCAAGTGGTTTTTGGGCTAACCATTATGGCTTTGAAGTCAGTAAATTAGAAAGATTGAAATATTTTATCGGCGGCCTTAGAGCAGATGATATAATGATCAATGTTATTTTCCCGTTTATGGCTGTCTTTGGTGAAGTTTATGGAAATCAGGAAGTCTCCAAAAGAGCCCTTAGGTTATATACCAATTATGATCAGACAGAGAATATTAGCATAATTGAGCAGCTTTCTAAATCGCTAAATTTGGACAAAGCATCTCAAAAAAGCCTGATATCACAAGGAATGATCGAACTTTACGTAAATTACTGCTCCAAGAACGGTTGCCTGGAGTGCAAAATAGGTAAAGAAGTATTTAACTAAAAGTATAGAGTCAAGAATAATTAAGCTAGTTATTCAAAAGCTAGTTTTGATCGGTCATTTTTTTGATCTCATCACGAATTTTTGCCGCACGCTCATAGTCTTCGCTATCAAGAGCCTCACGAAGCTGATTTTGAAGCGTAGCCAAACGAGATTCTCTGGAGCTGCCAGATGGTTGGGGTTTTTCAGGGATTTCTTCATCGGGAAAAGCTTCTTCAGAACCTTCACTTGTTTCTTCTTCACCCGATGGAATAAAAGCTGCGGCTTTCATTACTTCTTCATTTACAAAGATCGGAGCCTGTGCTCTTACGGCAAGAGCAATTGCATCACTTGGACGTGAGTCAATATCATTAGTCATTGAAGATACTTCAATTATGATTTTGGCAAAAAACGTGTTATCCCTTAGCTCATCGATTAGAATTTCCTGCACTGAAGCACCAAGATTATCGATAATATTCTTTAAGAGGTCATGAGTCAAAGGGCGAGGAGGCTTAATACCTTCAATTTCAAGTGCAATTGCCTGAGCTTCAAAAGCTCCTATTATTATCGGTAGTCTTCTTACTCCATAGACTTCTTTTAATAATATCGCATATGCTCCACCAGCCGAAGGAGTTGAAGATAAACCCAGAATTTCCACTTGTACCTTGTTCAACGAATTACCTCTTTTGAGAAGAATATTTTTATAAAATACTAAAAGTTCATAAAGTTTTCATTATATATTACTTAACTTTTTTCAGAATATAAACCCATTTTGGGTATGTCTGACAAATGAAGTAATTATAAACATATAATAAAAAACTTTATGAACTTTTCCAGTAAAAAATCCAACAATTAAATTTTAACTCTTTACTTTCTTTATTTCTTCAGTAAGAGCGGGGAGGACTTCAAATATGTCACCTGCAATTCCATAATCAGCTATAGAAAAAATAGGGGCATCTTTGTCCTTGTTGATTGCTACAATATACTTTGATGAAGACATTCCAGCCAGATGCTGTATTGCACCGGAAATGCCGACAGCAACATAAAGATTTGGAGAGACAGTCTTTCCTGTTTGTCCAACCTGTTCGCTATGCGGTCTCCATCCTGCATCAACTGCTGCTCTGGAAGCACCAACTGCAGCGCCAAGTACAGAAGCGAGTTCTTCAACAAGATGGAAGTTCTCAGGCCCTTTTAAGCCTCTTCCACCTGAAACAATTATTTCAGCTTCAGCTACGTCAAGCTTACCTTCTGATTTCTTTATTTCAGTAACCTTGCTTCTTAGATCAAGATTGTCAACTGACTTAACTTCAACAGCAGCTTTTTCGTCTTGAACTTCACCAATATTGAAAACATTAGGACGAAGTGTAAAGACCTTCTTTTGTGAATTTATCTTAGATTCTATAAGGGCTTTACCTGCAAAAACAGGACGTGTAGCAATTATATCATTTCCACTGACTTCAAGGCTTATACAATCCATAAGTATTCCAGCCCCAATCTTAATACTTACAAATGGAGCCAGATCCTTGCCCATAGAACTATTTGAGAAGAATAGTATATCTGCATCTATCTGTTTTGCAAAATCAGCTACAATCTGTGCATAAGCTGATGAAGAGTAATTGGCAAGTTTTTCATCTTTAAAAAAGGTAATCTTTTTTACACCGTATTTGCCAGTTGATTCAATGTCATTTATTTCACTTCCAATTGTAATAGCTTCTAAATCATAGTTTAATTGTGAAGCTATTTTTTTAGCTGCCTTAGCTGTTTCAAAGGAAGATTTTTTTATAAGTCCACTTCTTTGTTCTAGAAATACTAATATCTTGTTTGCCATTTTTTAAACCCCCTTAGATAACTTTTGCTTCTTCTTTTAATAAACGGACAAGTTCTGCAACTGCAGTTTTATCTGTTCCAAGAATTCTTCCAGGTTGTTTCATAGGAGGTTTCTTCATCCTAAGAACTTCTACTACCTTATCTGAAGCTGCGGCGGCTTTCTCTTCAATTACTTTTTTCTTTGAAGCCATAATACCTTTTAAGGAGGCATATCTTGGTTCATTAAGCCCCTTCTGCGCAGTAATTATTGCAGGCAATGAAGTTTCAACTACTTCTCTTCCACCTTCAATTTCACGTTCAGCTGTTATTTTATTACCGTCAATCTTAAGGTCTACTACAACAGAAACACAATTGTATCCAAGTAATTCTGCTGTAAGTTGCCCGATAATTGAGTTATCATAGTCAACTGATTGTTTACCAAAGAACACCAGCTCTGCAGCCTGATTTTTTATTTCTTCAGCCAAAGCCTTAGCAATTCCAATTGAATCTCTATCGTTATCATCTTTTAATAAAACGGCATTATCTATTCCCATTGCAAGTGCTTTTCTCAATGTCTCCTTATTAGCATCTTTCCCAACGCTAATTACAACTGTCTCACCACCTAATTTTTCCTTTGTCTTAAGAGCTTCCTCAATTGCAAATTCATCATAGGGGTTTACAATATAGGTAACGCCTGATGGATCAATAGATTTGTTGTCAGATCCAATGACAATTTTAGTAGCAGTATCCGGAACATGACTTACACAGACTGCTATTTTCATTTTGCCTCCTCATTAATCAAATTTAAATCTTCAAAAAATATATAAATACATGTATAGAAAATCAAATTAGGTATTTACACAATACTATACATATCATTTATCGAAAAAAAATTACAATTTACAAAAGCAAACGACAGGGGAGAGATGACATAATTCACAGGAATTATTAACCCTCAATTTTTTCATCAACATCCCTAACAATAGTAACAAGTAAACCAGCTAAAATCATTGAGAAACCGCCTAAAAGCAGAGCAAGAATAGCCTGATTGTTCAGGAAAGTACGCATAAAGAATCCAAGTACACCTGCTGCAACTATTTGAGGTATTACTATACAGAAATTAAAAATTCCCATATATACGCCCATTTTATGTGGTGGTAAAGCTCCGGCTAAAATTGCATAAGGCATTGTAAGAATACTTGCCCACGCTAAGCCTACAGCTAACATGGAAAACACTAAAAGATGCGGATTGCTAATAACGTAAAACGATGCAAGTCCAAGTCCGCCAATTATAAGGCATATCATATGTACAGTCTTACGGCTTGTCTTTTTTGCTATTACTGGCAATAAAAAGGCTGCAATAGCCGAAAAGCCATTATAAACAGCAAAGAGGACTCCTACCCAGTTTGCCCCTTCATTATATATACTTGACTTAGAATCTATTGTATGATAAATATGTTCTGTAACACCAGCAGTGGTATAGATCCACATAGCAAAAAGAGCAAACCATGTAAAAAATTGAACAGCAGCTAGCTGCATCATTGTATGCGGCATTTCTTTGAGGCTGGTAAAAATCTCTTTGACTCCGACTAATAGCCCTTTGCTTTCAGCCTGATGCTTTCTGAATTTCTCCAGATCCTCAGGTGGATATTCCTTTGTCTTAAAAACTGTCCAACTTACTGCTCCAATAAATGCTATTGCTCCAGCAAAGAACGAATACTTTACTGAATCTGGTATTTGTCCTTCAGGGGCAGTATTTTGAAATCCAAGCCAGTTATTAAATATATAAGGTAAGGCAGAGGCAACTACGGCTCCAACACCTATGAAAAAAGTTTGAACTGCAAAACCTAATGTTCTTTGTTCAGAGGGCAGATTATCTGCAACTAAAGCTCTAAAGGGTTCCATAGAAACATTTATCGATGCATCGAGTATCCATAACATACCAGCTGCGACCCAAAGGGCTGGAGATTGAGGCATGAAGAATAAAGCTAAAGAAGCTAAAATAGCACCTGTAAGAAAATATGGCCTTCTTCTGCCAAGCTTTCCCCATGTTCGGTCGCTCATATAGCCAATAATAGGTTGTATTATCAGCCCGGTTGTAGGTGCTGCTATCCATAGGATTGGAATATCATCAATATTTGCTCCCAATGTCTGAAATATTCGGCTTACGTTTGCATTCTGTAGCGCAAAGCCGAATTGAATTCCAAGAAAGCCGAAACTCATATTCCATATCTGCCAGAAGCTTAAATGTGCTTTTTTCATCTATTGAAACCTTTTATAAATTTCAAAAATAGGGGAAAAGTAAATTTTCTGGGGTAAAAATTTAGTTCATTTATGAATGCAAAGCAATTATTATTTTTAAAGATAATATGTTGCCCTTGATATTCATCTGCATCGATAATAGTACAAAATTTATATTAAAACTAAAAAATAATAAAAAAAATCAAAGAATTGGGGAATTTCTTTGATAATTTTTATATCTTCTTTAGCAAAATTCTGAGAATCTCTGAGATTATTCGATTTTATGCCTTCAAATAAACTAAATAATACCTCACAAAGGAAAAAAGAGCATATTGAACTGTGCCTTACCGATCAAGTTGCTTTTAAGACTAAGTCTTCCGGTTTCGAGAATTACGATTTTAAGCATTTTGCTATTACCGAACTTAAAATAAGTGAAATCGAATTAACTTCTAGTTTCTTTGGCAAAAATGTATCCCATCCTTTTCTTATTTCCTGCATGACAGGAGGTACTTCCGAAGCAGAGAATCTTAATGCCATGCTGGCAATTGCAGCCAATGAATTAAATATTCCAATTGGTGTCGGAAGCCAAAGACAGCTATTGGAGAACGATAATTTCTTAGATTCATATAAAACCATCCGCAAAAATGCAAAGAATATTCCAGTAATTGGCAACATTGGAGCTGCACAAGTAGCTAATGGTCTTTCAATAGACAAATTGAAGTATTTAATAGACATTATTGAAGCTGATGCATTTGCAATTCACCTTAATCCATTGCAGGAAATGGTTCAAAAAGGCGGCGAACCTGACTTTAGTGGACTTCTTAAAGCAATTGAAAAACTAGTGGTCTCACAGCCCGGAATTCCATTTATTGCAAAGGAGGTCGGGGCAGGTATTAGCAAAAAGGCAGCTCAAATGCTCCTTGAGGCAGGAATAAAAGGCATAGACGTCTCTGGTGCTGGTGGAACAAGCTGGTCCGGCGTTGAGATCTTGAGAAATCAGAAGAAGGGTATTTCTCCAGAAGAAGATAATCTCTTTTGGGATTGGGGTCTACCTACTTCATATTGCATCAAAAAGGTAAAAAAATTAAAGAATAAATATGACTTTGTTCTTGTAGGTTCCGGCGGTATCAATAATGGTATTGATGCTGCAAAGGCATTAGCTCTGGGAGCTGACTTTGTTGCATCGGCCAGATTAATACTTCAACAATTAGAGAAGTTTGGTATTGAAGGAGTAATAAGACTTATTCATAACTGGTCCGATGTCGTTAGAAAAGTGATGTTTTTGACCGGATGTAGAAAATTAAAAGAACTAAAAAAAAATAAACTGATAAAGCTTGGGGAAATGTATTGAAAACAGAAAACGATTTGTATGGACATTTTTTTTCTGAAGAATTAAAAAAAGTCGAACTGCGTATTTCGAAATTATTCAAGAAAGAACATCCTGACTCTCTTTATGAGCCATGTTCCTATATTATAAAAAGCGGGGGGAAAAGACTTAGACCTCTTCTTGTTATACTTTGCGCCAAAGCTGTTGGTGGAGATATAAAAAACGTTTACAATGCAGCTGTTGCTGTTGAACTTCTGCATAATTTCACTCTTGTTCATGACGACATCATGGATAATGCTGACAAACGCAGAGGAAGAACCACTCTTCATAAAAAATATGACCTGAGTACAGCAATTCTTTCTGGAGATAGTCTGTTAGCTTTCGCTTATGTAAATCTGCTTAAAGATACTATGGAGAATGATAAATCGGTTCTTTCCAGCTTTACAAAAGGAGTAGTTGAAGTTTGCGAAGGTCAGAGCCTGGATAAAGAATTTGAAACCAATGATAAAGTTACAATTGATGATTATTTGATAATGATAAAGAAGAAAACAGCAGCACTGCTTGAAATGTGCTGCTCTATTGGAGCTCAGTTAGGCGGAGGATCAGTTCAGAAACAAAACGCATTAGCAAAATATGGCAGAAACATGGGTATGGCTTTTCAACTCCAGGATGACCTGCTTGATATTATTGCCGAGGAAGCTGAGTTTGGGAAAGTAATCGGAGGTGATCTAGTTGAGGGGAAAAAAACATTCCTTTTCCTGAATGCTCTGGAAAAAGCAAAAGGCAAGGATAAAATACTCTTAAAGAGCGTTATCAAGAATAAAGGAATTAAGAAAGAAGAAGTTTCTAAATTTAGAGAGCTTTTCTATAAGCTCGGAGTGATCGAGGATACTGAGAAAGAAATAATACGCTATACCAAACTTGCCCTTAAAGAGACTAAAGTTATCGAATCTGAAATAGATAGGAATATGCTTGTTTGGCTGGCTTCATCTTTAATAAAAAGAAATAAATAATTGTTTTAATTTTGTATATTATTGGATGATTTAATCAAATAGGTATGCTATAAGTAAAAATGATTGAAAAAAAAGTTCAAATAATAAATAATGCAGGGCTTCATACTCGCCCAGCTGCAACAATTGTAAAACTTGCAGCAAAGTATAAATCAGATTTTTTCATAAATAAAGATGGTATGAACATTAACGGAAAAAGCATTATAGGTGTTATGACACTTGCAGCTGAAAAAGGGTCCGAACTAGTACTATTGTTTGAAGGTGATGATGAAAATGATGCAGCAGAGGAAATAACAAGCTATTTTAATAGGGGCTTTGACGAACTGTGAAAAAAATTAATATCCCTGATGAAAATATTTTAAGTGGTATAGCAGCTGGTCCTGGTATTGCAATAGCAGAGGCATATTTATACTCAAAGGAAAAGCTCGAAATAAGCGATGGAACAATCGATGACATTGCAACAGCTATTGAGAACCTTAAAGAAGCCCTTGAAAGGTCCAAGTATGAATTGGGAAAAATACTTGGAATAGCTACAGAAAAAATGGGAGAAAAACGTGCTGCGATATTTGAAGCCCAGATTATGATACTTGATGATCCCATTTTAATTGGACAAATAATTAAAAGAATTGAAAATGAGAAACGGGCTCCTGAATATATAGTAAATGATGAAATTACTAAGTATCAGGAACTAATGAATGCTTCGAATGAAGTTTACTTAAAAGAGCGATCACACGATATAGAAGATATAAAGAACAGAATAATCAGGAACCTTCAGAAAAAAAGACTCCAGTCAAGAATAGTCAATGATGTTGTCGTTGTAACTACTAATCTTACTCCGGCCGATACAATACTTTTTTCTAGAAGTAATGTAAAGGGGTATATAACTGACTTCGGTGGATTGACCTCACACGCAGCAATTGTTTCAAGATCTCTAAAGATCCCGGCTGTTGTTGGTGCTCATGATGCTACGGCTAAAATTAAAACCGGTGATAAAATAGTTATCGATGGATTCCGTGGTGTTGTAATACTTAACCCAGATGAGACCGTACTGGAATATTATAGGAAAAAGATCGAGAGAGTCAAACAATTCGATAAAGAACTGGCTGAACTAAAAGACCTGCCGGCTGTTACAAAAGACGGTAGGGAAATAGTTATCAGAGGTAACATAGATATACCTGAGGAAATTGAGTATTTGATCCAAAGTGGGGGTAAAGGCATAGGGCTTTTAAGAACTGAGCAAGTATTCAGCGATATGGAAAGTTTTCCAACAGAAGATGAACAGTTCGAACTTTACTATAGAGTAGCTCAAAAGATTTATCCTGAATATGTTGTTATCCGTGCTTTTGATGTCGGTGGAGATAAATTCCTGCCACTTGACGTAAAAGAACCAAATCCTTTCCTTGGCTGGAGGGGAATTCGATTTCTAATAGATAACGAAGAATTATTTAAGACACAGATAAAAGCTGTCCTGAGGGCTGGCATCCATAAAAACGTCAAATTCATGCTTCCTATGGTCTCGTCTATGAATGAAATCAGAAGAAGTAAAGCAATTTTTGAGACGTGCAAAGAAGAGCTTAAAAAGGAAAAGAAAAAATTTGATCCTCATTTACAGCTTGGCATTATGGTCGAAGTTCCTTCGGCTGCAATTCTAGCAAAGGAATTTGCTCAGGAGGTCGACTTTTTAAGTATAGGGACAAACGACCTGATCCAGTTTATTCTTGCAGTAGATAGAGGTAATGAAATAATTTCCAGCCAATTTCAGGAATTTCATCCTGCCGTTGTAAGAACCCTGCAGGCAATTATTGCAAATGGACAAAGAGGTAATGCTTTTATTAGTATGTGTGGAGAAATGGCAGGCGACAGCCTTGCTGCTCCTTTGCTTGTAGGTATGGGACTGGATTCTTTGAGTGTCGCTCCTTCTACAATCCCATATATTAAGAAGATAATAAGAAGTATGTCTTATGAAAAAGCAAAACAATTGACTTTAGAATGTCTTTCTTTGACAACAACACAAGAAATAATGGAGAAGATAGAAAAGTTTTTCTCGGAGAACCTGATAAAAAAATCACAATTATAGAATTTTATTTAAGTTTCATAAATTGTGCTTACATGAATTTTTCAAAAGGATAAAGATTTTTTGATTTTTATCCTTTTTTTTATTCAAATCTAAAAAAATTGCCTTGAAAATTATTACCTAATCTGTGTATTATTCTGCGCATTTTTCATCATAATATGCATCTTCGCAAATAAACTTTTCTTAGTAAAAGTCTTTGTCTTATATGCTCAAAAATTAACCGGATTGTTTATTTTTTAGGTTTTTTCGAGTATTTTTGTAAGGCTAGTTTGCATCAGAGAGGATAGAACAAATAATTAGACTGAAATTTGAATTAGACCCAGGGCCTATATGAAAAACTTAAAATTTTTTATTAATCGTAATCCTATTTTTGACAGGTGTCCAAGTTGTAAGGATTTAGGTTCTTTACATAAATCCAGAGCTAGAAATACCAAAGAAAATATAATAAAGACCTTTACTATTTGGAAACTGTATAGATGTAAGTCATGCGGTTGGAGAGGCTACAGGTCTGTAATTGTCCTGACTTCAAGGTCGCTTGTAACACTATGCTATTATTTTGCAATTATTGCCCTTGTAGCTTTCATTGTATTTAAGGTTTTAACAAGTTATAATGGATAATTTATTTTCTCTAGAGTTTTATTAATACTAAGGATCTTTCCAAATAGGTCCTGGTATATCTTTTCAAAGTCTGCAAATTAGCTTAATATAAAATCTATATTTATATATTTTTAATATATAGTTTGCACATTAAATTGCTATACTTTTTTGTATTTCAAATGTGAATTAAAATCAAATTAAGGGAGGAACAATGTCGCAGGAGAACGCAACTGCAAATCAATTTGAATTTAAAGCAGAAGTAAAACAACTATTAAATATTCTGGTTCATTCCTTATATACCAACAGGGAAATATTTTTAAGGGAACTTATATCAAATGCTTCTGATGCACTTGATAAACTCAGATTTGAGTCAATTAGTGGGGCAGATATAGCTGATAATGATCTGCCGCTTGAAATTCGCATCATGTTTGATAAAGATAAGAACTTAATTACCATATCCGATACCGGTATTGGTATGACAAGAGAAGATCTTATTAACAATATTGGTACGATAGCAAGATCCGGATCAGCTGAATTCCTAAAGAAAGTTTCCGAAACCAATAAGGATGTATCCAACATTATAGGCAAATTCGGCGTAGGGTTTTATTCTGTTTTTATGATAGCAACTGATGTAGTCATTAAAACAAGATCATTCCATAAAGATGCTCCTGCCTTCTTATGGAAATCTGATGGTTTAGGAAGCTACGAAATATTGCAGTTAGATGAAGCTTTTAAGCGTGGGACACAAATTGAGATCCACCTAAGGGATGACGCAAAAGAATTCTTAGATAAGTACAGACTTGAAAGTACAATAAAGAAACATTCAAATTATATTTCTTTCCCCATCTATTTAGAAAATGAAAGAATTAATACTCTTCCTGCTATCTGGAGAGAGCCAAAATCTTCAGTCACAAAAGAGCAGTATGATGAATTTTACAAGAACCTGAGCTTTGACTCAGATGAACCTTTAGATGTACTTCATATCTCTGTAGATGCTCCTATTCAGTTTAATAGCCTTATCTTTATCCCAAAGAAAAACTATGATATCTTTGGTTTCAACAGGCATGAATACGGACTTGATCTATATGTAAATAGAGTACTGATCCAGCACCAGAACAAGGACCTTTTGCCCGAATATTTAAGCTTTGTTAAGGGAGTCGTTGATTCTGAAGATCTACCCTTAAATATTTCACGCGAAACCCTTCAGGAAAATGTTGTCTTTAATAAGATTTCAAGCAATGTAACTGGGCAAATAATTTCTCATCTGTTAAAGATGGCAAAGGATGATCCTGAAAAATACAAACAGTTCTGGAAAGAACATGGCAAGATATTCCGCTTAGGTTATAGCGACTATTCAAATAGAGAAAAATTTGCAGAATTACTCAGATTTGATTCATCATCTGTTGAAAAGGTAGATGAAGTTACTTCCTTGGCAGAATACATTGGCAGAATGAAGTCTGAGCAGAAAGAGATCTATTATCTTTCAGGAGCTAGCAGAGATGCAGTCATTGCTGACCCTCATTTGGAGATTTTCAAAAATAAAGGAATTGAAGTTTTATTCCTCTATGATCCAATTGATGAATTTGTTATGGATTCTCTTAGGACTTATAAGGAATTTACACTAAAATCAGTTGAACAGGTTGAATTAAAGAGCCTGGACAAATTCGAAGATATTATCAAGAGAGAGAAGAAAGAAGAGCCTCTTGGAAAAGATGAAGAGAAGGAGTTCGATAATTTATTAAAGAAGATAAAAGAAATCCTTGGTGATAAGGTTACTGATGTTAGAGCTTCTGAAAGACTTACCGATAGCCCTTCATGCCTTGTTAACCCAACAGATGAGATGACCTCACAGATGCAGAAGATTATGCACATGGTTAACAAAGACATGTCTATCCCGAAGAAGATCTTTGAAGTAAATAAAGACCATCATTTGATTAGAAATCTTCTGAAGATCTTTACTGCGGATCCTAATGATGAATACATCGCTCTTGTTGTAGACCAGTTATTTGAATCTTCACTTTTGCTTGAAGGATACCTTAACGATCCTCATAAACTCGTTAACCGCATTAAAGACGTTCTTGAAAAGTCTAGCGAATGGCATTCAGCAGTCAGAAAGTAAAGTTAAAATTTTTTCTTCTTAGAATAAAAAAAGCGGGACCTATAAGTTCCGCTTTTTTTTGTTTGTGGGACATTAATCAAATACTAGCATGTATTAAATCTGTATTAACTGGTGCTCAAAACTATCAATAGAAATCTCGTCATATATTTTCTTTAGAAAATCCATCCCGTATTTATGGGCAAAATAAATATAAGGAAGCTCTCTTTCCTGAAGATTTGAATTGGGATAGAGTAGATTAGATACCTTGTTAATTTGCCTTATTGAGATCTCATATTTCTTTTTTTGAGCTTCATTAGTCCTATCTTTTAGAAGTTTCAGGCTATGCTCAATCTTTTCTTTTGTTTTTGAAACTGCATCATCCAGAGTATTGTCAATTGAACTAAGTTTTTTGTTTAAATTCTTTAGTGTCGAAGTCATCTCTTTCATGCATTCGGCAAATTCTTTGTCTATCTCAATATCAGTCTGCTGTTTAATAACTTTTTCATGAAGCGGATCTCTTTCTGAAAACAGGTCAAAATGGCTTAAGTTATACTTATCTATTATTTTAAGAACATTTTTCTCAAGCAACGAAACCGAACTTCTTGGATAAATGATGGGTTGAGTAATACCAAACTTAGCATACATAGGAATTATTTGTGCGAAGTAACTAATTTCACCAGGACCGCCAACGTATGCTAGTGTGGGGAAAAGGAAATCTTGACATATAGGACGCAAAATTACATTAGCACTATATCTCTCCGGTTCATTTTCAAGGATTTCCAGTAGTGCTGCCTTTGTAATTCTTTTTCTTTTCCCTTTAAGCCTGAAATCTGTTTCTGCAGGTTCAATTAAAAATCTGCCATCTGAGTCTGAAAGAAACAAATTAACCGGATTTATTTTCACCTGTGCATGGTATATCTCTTCAAGATCTGCACTTACTTTTACTAGATCTTTTGTATGAATGCTGAAGTCTTCAATTTCTTTACGGAAAACTGGTCTTAATAGCTTTTTAACTTCATAATCCTGCGGATCGAATATGACAAGCCCGTACTCATCAAAAAGCTCAAGTATCAGACTCTTAAATGCCTCTTTAAATGTTTTTCCTTCTTTGTAAAAAGACGTGAGTTTTTCCATCAAGGTGGCTTTGTAGTCGTTATTCCTTAGAACTTTGTTTAATTCAGAGTTCAGTTCAGTAATATTTTTGTTGAACTTTATCTTGCCTACACTTCCACGATTAGTCTCCTCTGTCAGCTCATCATCATAAATAAGCCTTATCAGATCGTTATTCTCATCAATAAGATTTACAGATCTTACTTCATCAAAATCGTGGTCATCGCCTTCAAGCCAAAAGACAGGAACAAATGAATAAGAATCATATTTTTGTTTCAGAAATTGGCATAGTTTTATTGCTGTTATTATCTTGTAAAAAGAATATAATGGCCCGCCATATAATCCAAGCTGCTGGCCAGTTACAATTGCAAGGGTATTGCTTTCCTTAAGTGCTGCGATATTATTTAGCGTCTGCCTTGAAGGAGTAAGTGTTTCATACTGGAGTTTTATTATCTCCGAAAGCCTTTCCCTGTGCGAGGGTGTTTTTTTTGTAAGTTGTTCTATTGTTTCATTAAAAGAATTTTCGTCCCTGAAATTTTTTTTATAATATTTCCTGACATTATCAAATTCATAAAGATAGTCAAGAAACAGGTTATGCTGTCCCGGAAGATCACTGAAATTTATGAACATTCTCCGCTCCACTATTTAAAGCTTTAACTAGATATAGCATTATTGTTTTACAATATAAATAAAAAGAAATGTTTATGAAATATCCTGTATCTTTTAGTGCAAGAACTATTTTTTTTGAATTTTGCCTAAATATTGAAAAATAAAAAAAAGAAGTAATATTTTGTTATTTTTAGGACTTCAAAAATAACTATTAAGATGTTAATGAAAAATAAAGCTTTTGTCTATATTCTTTTCCTATTAGCCGGCATAAGCCCTCTTTTCGGGCAGTCAGATTCCGCAGGATCATCTAAATATGAATTTATGCCCTCCGGGCTTCATTTTCTTCCTTTGAAAGGAAATAATCAGGAAGCAAAGATAGGTGTCCTTTACTACCCGGAGGATGCAAATCTTAAGCTTGACATAGGGAATTCCATTGATCTTGTGAAGCTGAATTTTAACAGTTTTAATTCGCGCCTTACCTTTGGAATCGATTTTATGGCATATGCGTATTCTACTAGTTTTAAGGGAAACCGGCTTCAAATAGATGCCCTCGACGGTCTCTTTGGCGGGAATGCATGCTTTTCTAAAGATTTTTCTGACAATAAGTTTTTTACAAGGTTTAGGATCATTCATAACAGTGCTCACTTTGCCGATGGGCATTATGATATTTCTACCAAATCATGGATTGGCAATCAGTCTCCTATACCTTTTACAAGAGATTTCGGAGAATTATTATTTGCTTATGAATGGATAAAAACAAATTCGTCTGCAAAAATCTATGGCGGACCGGCTTATTCTACTCTTGTAAGACCATCTGTTCTGAAAAAATATTCTTTCTGCGGAGGTTTTGAGTATGCTTTTATTAATGCCTTTGGGAAGGTACTAAATAAAGATAGCAATGTCTTTTTAACTTATTACTTCAACCTTGCAGGAACACCTGTTTACCAAGGCAATAATAATATTTTGCTTGGAATGAAATTTGGCAACTGGTATGGAAAGGGATTTGTTCTTTATACCAACTACTACTCAGGTAATAATGTTTTCAGTGAGTATTACAAAGACCTTATTAAAAAGTTTGGTATTGGTTTTCTTGTCGATTTTGAATAGGGAATAATTATATGAATGATGAAAGGATGGAACTTGCCTGTTGACCAGAAAAACAATAAAGGGAAAAGATTATTTCTTCTTTTTAAGCTATTTGTATCAGTTTCTGTTTTAGCGTATTTATATACTTCTGTACGGTATGGCGAGATTCTATCTACAGTCCGGCAGGCTAATCAAACCTTAATTTTATTTGCAGTAATTCTTGTTTTCCCAAACATTTTTTTGCAGTTCCTTAAATGGAAGCTAATATGCAAAGCTTCACTGCAGCTTAATGAAAATAAGAATATTTGGCTCTCACTGTTTTATGGGTTTTCAGGAGGTATTGCAACTCCCTTCAGGTTAGGGGAGTATCTTGGCAGATCAATGGCCTTTGAAGATAAAGGGATTGCCGAAGTAAGCGCAGCAACCCTAATTGACAAGCTTTTTGTACTCATTACAGTAACATTTGTTGGTGCTTTCTCAACCGTTTCATTTTTGCAGTCATATTATTCAATGAAGCTGCCAATTGCCATATTATTGGATATAGCTATTGTACTATTTTATTTGGGGCTCCTTTATTTTTCTAAAAAAGATGAGATCTTTGAGAATAAATTGTTTAGCAAACTTGCCAGCATTAACTATATAAAAGATTTCTTTAAAAGCCTTCTGTCTTTTAGAAAACTAGGCCGGAATAATTTTATAATACTATCTGCTACTACACTTGTCTTATGCTTTGTTTATATTTTCCAGTTTGCAGTCCTGGCAGAAGCATATTCAAATCAAGATAAACTTATGATGTGCTTCTGGGCTGGAATACTGGTAATGTTCTTTAAGACAATAATTCCACCAATTACTCTTGGTGAGTTAGGAATAAGAGAAGGAGCATCAGTCTTCTTTTTGACAAAAATGGGGCTGAACTCGGCAGCAGCTCTAAATGCATCTTTAACACTGTTCTCTATTAATATTTTAATTCCCTCACTTATAGGCTTCTTTCTGGTTATTAGCAAAAGGAGTAAGGGAAATTGATCAATATTTTAATTGCGATATTTGGCTTTATCGCTCTATATTATTTTTATTTCATTCTCAGGATTAACCAAGGATTAAAAAAACTTAGCAGGCAAGTTTCAAAAGGAGTAAGTCCTTCAGAATACATTAGCGTAATAATTCCATTTAGAAATGAAAGTGAATGTATATTAAAAAGCCTTGCTAGTATTGAAGCTCAGCAGTATCCAAAAGATAAATTTGAAGTTATATATGTAAATGACTGTTCAGATGATGATTCACTTGAAAAGATATTCAATGCTCAGAAATCAGAAAATATTAAAGTCATATCTGTTCCTCAGCACTATGCTCCTGGGGCCCACAAAAAAAGAGCTATTAAATATGCTATCGAACAAGCTAAAGGAGATATAATAGTTAGTACAGACTGTGACTGTATACATGACAAATACTGGCTTGAGGCTATGCTAAGTCTTTATGACGAAGAAACAGCTTTCATCTCTGGTCCAGTAAGCTTTCTTTATGATAATAGTGCATTTAGCCGTCTGCAGGCTCTTGAATTCTCAGGACTAATTCTTATTGGGGCTGGTCTGATTGGAATTGGAAACCCAACAATTTGTAACGCTGCAAATCTATCATACAGAAAAAAAGTTTATAATGAAGTCGGTGGTTTTTCCGGCAATATGAACCTTTCTTCGGGGGATGATGAATTTTTAATGCAGAAAATTGCATCTACAACTGACTATAAGATAAAATTTAATCCTCAAAAGCGTGCAATTGCTTTTACTGAACCAAATAAAACAGTTGGAGAGTTTTTTCAGCAAAGGAAAAGATGGGCAAGTAAAGGCTTGTTCTATAAAGACAAAGCCTTAATACTAAAGCTATTTATGATCTTTCTATTTTATGTGTCACTTCCTCTTCAGCTTTTAGCTTCCATTTTTTATTCGGAGGTCTTTCTAGTAAGTTTCTTTATTGCATTTTCCCTTAAGATAATATTTGAAACGCAGTTCCTGCTAAAAGGATCGGGCTTTTTGTTTGAAAAAAAACTTCTTTTGTATATTCTTCCTGCAGAAATTCTCCAGATTCCATACATAATTTTTGCATCAATTGCCGGAAGTTTTGGCAATTATAAATGGAAAGACAGAAAATTAAAAAGGTAAGAGGAATTTGAAATACTATTATAACCCTCCATGGATAATAAAAAAGGCCTTTCAGGGCTTTAATTGGAATACGAAGAATAATAAAGTCCTGCTGACCTTTGATGATGGACCAATTCCAGAGACAACCGGTAGCATTTTAAAATTGCTTGAACATTACAACGTTAAATCGGTATTTTTTTGCGTTGGTAATAATATTCAAAAAAATCCTGGGCTCGCAAAGGAAATATTAAGCTGTGGACATGAAATTGGCAATCATACATTCAATCACAGAACCATTTTAGGATTAAACAAGAAGGAAATGATTGGAGAAATTGTTTCATGCAATAATACTGCCCTTGAACTGCTGGATTATAAAATAAGACATTTCAGACCCCCTCATGGCAGGTTTAGCTTAAAGCTTAACAAGGTCCTTAAAAAAGAAGGACTATCGAACGTAATGTGGTCATTACTTACTTTTGATTATAAAAATAACTTAAATATTGTTAAATTTGCGTTGAAGAATTATATAAGACCTGATTCCATTATTGTACTGCACGATAGTTTGAAATCAAGAGATATAATATCAGATTCCATTAAAGCTACTATAGATGAAGTTTTGAAAAACGAATATGAATTTGGAGTGCCTTCTGAATGTTTGAAATAATTTTTCTTATTGCAGTTAGTTTGTATTTTCTGCAATCATTTTTGTTTGTTGCCGGAGCAGGTAAAAAGTATAAAAAAATACCTGAAGATAAACTCCCTGAGATATCTGTAATTGTTGCTGCCAGAAATGAGGAAGATAATATATTAAATTGCCTTAAATCGCTTGATAAGCTGATCTATCCTGAAAACAAAATTGAAATAATAATTGTAAACGATAAATCTACAGACTGTACCGAAGAGATTGTAAAAGGCTTTATAGCTGGTAAACCTAAATTCAAGGTAATTACAACAGAAAAGACAATCGGAAACCTTAAAGGAAAGACAAACGCTCTTGCCAATGGACTCGAAGTAGCCAGGGGAGAGGTAATATTGACTACAGATGCAGACTGTACGGTTTCACCTACTTGGGCTAAAGCAATTGCCTCTTATTATCAAAACGATGTCGCTATGGTATGCGGCTATACTTCTCAGGAGACTTGGAATCAATTTACAGGCATGCAAATGCTTGACTTTATGTATTTGCTGACTGTAGCTGCAGGATCCATGAACTTTAACAGGCCCTTAAGCTGCATTGGAAATAATATGTCTTATAGAAAATCCGTTTATAAAGAAGTCGGAGGATATGAGTCTATTCCATTTAGCGTTACTGAGGATTTCAAACTTCTTAAGACAATATTTAAGCTGAAAAAATATAAAATAATTTATCCTCTCGATCCTGAAGCACTAGTTGTTTCAAAACCCTGCAACGATTGGAAAACAATCTACTGGCAGAAAAAAAGGTGGGGAGTAGGTGGACTTGATAGTGATATTGATGGATATCTGGTCATGTCGAGCGGCTTTATTGCAAATATATGCATATTGTTGACCCCGTTTTTATTTTCTGCTTCTGCATTATATTTAACTATTTTCAAAATCTCTGTAGACTTTTTTTCACTTTATCCGGTATTAAAGAAGTTTAACTTAACATCAAGACTAAAATACTTTCTTAGCTTTGAACTTTACTTTTTAGCTTATGTAATTATTTTACCAATACTTGTAATAACAAACAGAAAAGTCCTCTGGAAAGGTAGAAGTTATTAGTGCTCCTTCTATGTAATTATTATGTAACTTACCGGTGTAATGCATACTGCGAGTTTTGTCATTTTGCCGACCATGCCCGGTTTAACTCTGTACCTGAGGCCAATCTCGATGATTTTAAAAAAAATATAACGGAATTATCAAAGCTTGGCGTAAGGTTCATTGATCTTACCGGTGGCGAACCTCTTCTTAATAAAAACATAGCCGAAATGGCAAGTTTCGCCAGAAAATGCAAAATGCAGACTAGCATTACGACAAATACTTTGCTTTATCCAAAATTTGCCGATAGGCTTGCAGGCAATGTAAACCTTCTTCACTTTTCTTTGGATTCCCCTGATGAAGAAGAGCACAATAGAATAAGAAAAGTAAATTGCTTTAAGAGCGTTTTTAATAGTATTGAAATAGCTAAATCCTTAGGTGAGTTCCCAGATATACTCTTTACGGTTACAAACGATTCTTACAAAAAACTCCCTGAAATGTATGATATCGCACTCAAGTACGACCTTGTTCTAATTGTCAATCCGGTCTTCTCTTACTTTGGCAATCCCGGACTTAGTAATGAAGCAATGGATTATATTGAGAGCTTTATAAGCGGCAAAAAACTTATTTATATGAACGATGCCTTTATTTCCCTTAGAAGGAGAGGGGGTAATGACATTTCAAAGCCAAGCTGTAAAGCCGTCTCAAGAGTAATTGTAATCTCTCCAAATAATGAGATTATTCTTCCTTGCTATCACTTTGCAGACAAGACTATAGCAATTGACAGGTCAATAAAAGAACTGCGCAAGTCTAAGGAAATACAGGACTTTATGAAAATGGAGGGACGATTTACCTATTGCCAGGGTTGTACGGTAAATTGTTATTTTGAACCTTCTTTTGCTTTCCCGACAAATATTTATTCTTTTATAAGTTTAACTTCAAAAATTAAGTACAGTTTTCATAAATTAGTACTTCAAAAAATTAAAAAATAATTTAAACAAAACTATATGGATATGCGGAAAATAACTTTATTTCTGTTCGTTTTAGCTATAAACCTTCAGTTTGTATATGCACAAACTTCTATTAAATTATTTCCTGAAAAACTTAATATTCAGCCCTTTACTGCGCACCTTTTGGAACCAAAACTGGGCTGCCAGTTCGATGTTAATAGCAATGAGTTAAGATTAAATATCGGTAATTCTCTTGACCTTGTTAGTTTCAGTAACTCCCCAAGCAACAATTTTTCTATTGGAGCTGACTTTTTTACTTTTACATTGCTTAGAAGCCAAAATGATTTTCATTTTCCTGTAGATGCCGTCGATTATCTCTTCGGCGTTAATGCAGGTTATAAACAACTTACTGAAAGTGGTGAATACGGTATTAGAGTAAGATTAAGCCATATCAGCGCTCATCTGGTAGATGGACATTATGATAAAATAAATCAGGTATGGAAAAATGGACAGACTCCAAGAGTCTATAGCCGCGAGTTTTTCGAATTTCTTCCATTCTATAGTTTTGATAATCTTAGAGTCTATGGCGGACTTACATACATTTATCATATAGATCCAGCTGACCTTGGGAAAACTATTTATCAAGCCGGATTTGATTATTTTCCTGCAGCTGCTTCAATTGGAAATTTTCATCCTTTTGTTGGATATGATCTAAAATTAACAGATATTAGTAAATATCGAGCAAATAATTCCATAATGGCTGGAATTAAGTTCGGTTATGCAAAGGGCAGGGGAATAAGCCTGTACTATAATTACTATAATGGAAATAATTTCCACGGCGAATATTTCGATAAACCAAGCGAATATAGCGCTTTTGGATTTAATTTGGATTTATAAAATGTCTGATGGTTTTGGAGAATCATATTATTCAATGGATCTTCAGAAGGAGAGTACTTTGGAAAAGAAGAACCTTCTTATTCATATACTTCTTTTCCTGATTACCTTTGTTACTACTACTCTTGCGGGTATGGAATGGACTACTGGAGCATTTGGCCCATACAAATTAGGGAGTTTGTTAATTGGACTTCCATACTCGTTTTCAATATTGTTTATACTAGCCTCTCATGAATTCGGGCATTATTTTGCTGCAAAATATCATAAGGTAAAAGCAACTTTGCCTTATTTTATACCTTTGCCTTCGTTTTCAGGATTATTCCTGAATTTCGGGACAATGGGTGCTGTAATAAGGACAAAGACCATAATTCCAAGCAATAAAGCTATGTTCGATATTGGTGTCTCGGGCCCTATTGCTGGCTTCATTGCAAGCCTGATTGTTCTATGCTATGGTTTTACACATTTGCCTGGACCGGAATATATTCTGGCTATTCATCCGGATTACTTTTCACCTGCTTATGGGAAAAATGGCATCTTCCTTGCTTTTGGTGATACTATGCTGTTTTCATTTTTAAGAGATTTACTTACTACAAAAGCGCAGTTTGTCCCTCCCATGTCAGAAGTCTACCATTACCCATTTCTATGCGTAGGATGGTTTGGTTTGTTTGTTACATCTATGAATATGATTCCAGTTGGACAACTAGATGGAGGTCATATTGTTTATAGTATGTTTGGTCCGGCAAAGCATAATATTATTGCAAAAGTTTCTATGGGAGTTCTGCTTGTACTTGGCTTATTAGGCATTGGTGACCTGGTTTTTAATTGGAACTTAAATATCGGCTGGGTTGGATGGCTCTTTTGGGGACTGATTCTTCTTTTTGTAATAAAGGTAAAACATCCTCCTGTAATGGAATTTTACAAGCTTGATAAAAAAAGGATGATCATTGGATATTTAAGTTTGTTTATTCTTTTCCTTTCTTTTTCTCCTTCGCCAATTAAATGACTCTGGAGTGTTAATTTTTATCTTGAAATAGTTTAAACTTGAATATATTTTAGACCCAATAAAAATGTGGTAAAATGAAAAAAATAATCTTGCTGCTCTTCCTCTTTATCTTCGGGTGCGACAAAATTCCTACCGGAGTTGTAGATGTTCAACAAACCGATTTTCAGACAGTTGCTGTGAAATCTCCTGAATCGGTCATTTATACAAAATCTGATTCTTCATTTGTTACTAGCATAAAGTTCAACTCTACGGCAGATATAAATCAGGTCTGGGTCGATCTCTATAACTCAGATAATTCACAGCTGAATTCTTCTCCCATTTATTTATATGACGATGGAAACCTTGCCTCTAATGGCGACTCAACCAAAGGCGATATGGTATTTTCAGCAAAAGTCCCAATGAGCAGCAATTATAGTAACGGAAGCTATACGCTTAAGTATACAGTTTTGGATAAAGATAATACTGAAAGAAGTGTAGCCGCCCATAATTTTAACTATAAAGCTGTCCTTATTGATACTCCTCCTGTAATATCAAATCTTGTAGCCCCTGATACCTTGACAATTACTTCAGATGCTGCTAACCCTACGAATTTTATTCTAACACTTAATGTCTCTGATAAAGATGGGCAAAATGATATAAAGGAAGTTTATTTCAAGTTATTCAAACCCGATGGATCTCAGACTTCAACACCAAAGAATTTGATGTATGATGATGGCGATTTTAGTCATCATGGGGACAAAACTGCAGGTGATGGAGTTTATTCTTATGGAGGACAACTGCCAGCTGGTACCCCAAAAGGAAACTGGAAATTTGTTTTCTATGCAGCTGATAAAAGCGATTCTTTAAGTAACGTTATTACTCACTATATCTATATTAAATGAAAATTAAATATTTCTTAGCCTTACTTCCATTTTTCATTGTTAATGAAGTAAATGCTCAGTTAATTCCCAGCTCGATCAATCTTGAAGGGAATTCTTTAAGAAAGGTTTCCTCAGAGACACCTATCAGTAACAGCATTACTGATATTCTTGCTGTTGGAGACACAGTCTGGCTTGGAACGAGCCGTGGCTTAAGCCGCTCGACTGACAGAGGTTTAAGCTGGACAAATTATTTTGGCAGTCCTGATTTTGGGCAAGAGGATATTGCGAGCCTTGCCTACTATAAAGGCGTTATATGGGCCGCTACAGCTCATTCTGTAGAAAAAAGCGGACAGGAGCTTTCGGAAGGAAGCGGTTTTAGATATTCTACAGATAATGGGAAAACCTGGAAGTCAATTACTCAGCCTTTGGATCAGTTAAATGATACAGTTGTTGTTTATGGAATAAACAAGATTAGAGCTCTTCCTGTTACAGTTGCTGTTAACAACCTTGCCTATGATATCGCAATTGCAAATAATACCATTTGGATCGCGTCTTATGCTGGCGGCTTAAGAAAAAGTACTGATATGGGAAAGACTTGGCAAAGAGTAGTACTTCCGCCTGATTATTTGAATAGCATAAAACCTACTGATACCTTAAAGTTTTCACTTCAGCCTGTTTCTGGAAGCTTTGGCCCGGAGAACAATCTAAATCATCGCGTTTTTTCAGTAGTTGCAACCGACGATAGTACAATTTATGTCGGAACTGCAGGCGGTATAAATAAATCTACTGATGGGGGTATTAGCTGGAGGAAATTTAACCATCTTAACCAGGCAAACCCAATAAGCGGCAATTTTGTTGTTGCCCTTGGTTATAATGCTCAGAATAAAACTATATGGGCTGCAACCTGGAAAGCTGAAGAACAATCTGAATTCTATGCCGTCAGCTACTCATCTGATGGAGGCGAGACGTGGCATACTGCGCTAAACGGG
This sequence comes from Bacteroidota bacterium, assembly GCA_030706145.1. GTDB lineage: Bacteria > Bacteroidota > Ignavibacteria > Ignavibacteriales > SURF-24 > JAUZPB01. The sequence goes on along the minus strand of JAUZPB010000004.1, from coordinate 1,477 downwards.
GAGAAAGCTCATAATTTTGGTTTTGTTAATAATGATGCTATTGCTCTTACTGATAACGGTGCTTTCAGAACAAATAATGTTGGAGTTGACTGGCTGCTGCCTTCCTCAATAATAGATAAAGATACTAAGGTGCCTTTACCAGCTGGAGCTTTTTATGCTGCCACCTCACAAGCTAATGCAAATCATGGTAATGATATATGGTTGGGAGCTGATAAAGGGCTTGCACGGCTCACAGAAACAAATGGAATGTGGCTTGGCGACTGGAAGGTCTTTATTGCCTCTCAGCCTCTTGAATCGGTAAATGATGCCTTTGCATATCCTAATCCGTTTTCACCAGATGTGGAATCTGTTAATATTAAATACAGCACTGGCGGTATAAGAGCTAATGTTACTATAAGAATATTTGATTTTGGAATGAACCTGGTTAGAACTGTCATTCAAAATGCTGAAAGAGGAAATCCAATTCATAGTTTGGAAACTGGTAATGCTGAAAAAAACGGAGTGGTTGATTTTTGGGATGGAAGAGATGATAAGGGCAATGTAGTTCCGAATGGCGTCTATTTCTATAGAATAGATGTAGGTTCTAATTCTCCAGTTTATGGTAAGATTATGGTTCTGATGTAGAAGTTTGCCTTTTTGATCCCATTGTGTTTTTATCATTAAAAAGTTGTTTTTGAGGAGTGTTGTAGTTACAAAATCCTTAATTAAATGAGAGGAATTTTTGAAAAAAATATTTGTAATTCTCGTTTTAATTACTTCATGCAGTCTATTTGCTCAGCAAGCAGAGATTAGCTCAATTAGTTCGATGCCTGGGGCATTTAGCAGAATGGGTTTTGGTGCCAGAGGAATAGGAATGGGAAATGCTATGTCTTCTGTAACTGAAGGCAATGTCGTTTCTTATTATAATCCTGCGCTTTCAGTCTTTCAGCAAAATAACTCTGTGCAGGCTTCCTACTCTTTTCTTTCTTTGGATAGAAAGCTGAATTTTTTGAACTTTACAAGGAAGTTTGAGCTTAGATCCAAAAGAGATTCAGCTGGAGCTGAACCAAGGGGAATCGCAGGTATTAGCCTTGGCATAATAAACTCAGGGGTATCCAACATTGATGGAAGAGATAATCAGGGACTAAAGACAGGGGAATTATCTACTTCTGAAAACCAGTTTTTCTTAAGCTTTGCTAACAGGTTCTCAAAAAAACTTGCTCTGGGTCTTGCCGTAAAGTTCTACTATTATAAGCTTTATGAAAAAATGACCACAAATGGACTTGGATTCGACCTTGGAGCAATATATTCTGTTAACGATAATATTCACTTTTCCATAATGCTTTCTGACCTCAACAGCAAATATAAATGGGACAGTAAGGATGTCAGGGGAGAACAAGGGAAAACCACTGAAGATAAGTTCCCTTTGCTTAAAAAGTTTGGCGTTAGTTACAGGTTCGATGATCCTAGACTAATTGCTTCTTTGGAATTTGAGAAT
>JAUZPB010000039.1 GCA_030706145.1 Bacteroidota bacterium | reverse complement strand
CTTTTTTTATAATCTTTTTGTCCTTTTTCATGCCATCACTTTCTTTTTATCTTACCTTTTTCCATATGGCTTTTTACTTTGAATTAACTAACTGAAAGAGGCTATTTTTATGGTACTTACAAAAGATGAGATAAAGACAAAGCTTACTGACCTTAGCGGATGGATATATGAAAACCAGGTGCTCTATAAGGAATTCAATACAGGAAGTTTTGTAAATGCCGTTAGCTTTCTTGTAAAAATCGCAGCCGAAGCAGAAAAAATGGATCACCATCCTGATATTTCCATTTACTCCTATAGTAAGATGAAAGTGAGCCTTACTACACATAGCGAAGGGGGAGTTACCGAAAAAGACTTTACTCTGGCAAAGCGCATAAGCCTTTTAGAAAGCTGAACAGATCGTTAGATTTAACTCAATTACTTTCCGCAAAAAAGCCTGGATGGCTTCTTGTCACTTTATCCTTGCAACCTTCCCGAGGTATGTTTATCTTGCAAACATATTTTCGAAAAAATAGGAATACTTATGCCACTTACAGATAATGAAACGATGGAAATCTTTCTTAAGACCGGAGCTTTGCTTCAGGGCCATTTCCTTTTAACCTCAGGCAGGCACAGTAACCAGTACTTCCAATGTGCTAAAGTGCTTCAATATATGAACTATACAGAACTTATTTGCAATAAAATAGCGGATTATTTTAAGAATTATGAGATAGATACTGTTATTGCTCCTGCAATCGGTGGAATTGTTGTAGGTCAGGAGGTTGCAAGGCAGCTGGGCAAAAAATCAATTTTTGCAGAACGTGAAGACAAAAACCTTACACTTAGACGTGGATTTTCTATACAGCCTGGTGAAAAGGTTCTTGTTTGTGAAGACGTTGTTACAACAGGTGGATCGGTCTTCGAGGTAATTGATATCGTTAGAGAAAACGGGGGAGAAGTAGTCGGTGTTGGAATGATCGTCGACCGCAGTAATGGTAACGTTCTCTTTGGCGTTCCCCAGGTTAGTGCTCTTAAGCTCGACGTGGTTTCTTATTCTCCTAATGAATGCCCTCTTTGCAAAGAGAACATTCCTGTTGTTAAACCTGGATCAAGGAAAATAAGTAAGTAAAGGAAGCTTGTATCCTTATTATATAAAATTACTTATCTGTTTCAACTAAAACCGGAATGCTATATGAAATGCTTTGGAAAAATTACATTCTTCTTCTTTCTCATAGCAAACTGCTGTGCATTTGCACAGTCTAATTTTGATGATAACTTTTATCCCTATACTCTTAGAATTGATTATTTCCATACAGGGGATGCAAAGAATGATTCATATTCAATGGATGAATTAAAGAAGGAACCATTCTGGGGTGGCTCGAAAAAAAATCTTTTGGATAAATTCGAGTATGGTAAGTATATGGTTTACGTGTTTGACTCAAGTTCAAGTAAACTCATTTATTCACGCGGTTATTCAACGCTTTTTAGTGAATGGCAGACAACCGAGGAAGCTAAACATACTATAAAGACTTTCAGTGAAACTGTTGTAATGCCTTTCCCTAAACATACCATAAGAGTTGAATTTCATAACAGAAATGCTAAGAACTTATTTGAAAAGAAGTTTACATATTTTGTTAATCCAAATAATTATTTCATCTCCCCTGAAAGACACAATAAGTTCGATTATTTTAAGGTTCGTTTCTCAGGTGACCCTTCTCAAAAAGTCGACCTTTTAATTATTCCCGAAGGCTACAAAAAAGAGGAAATGAATAAGTTCAAAGAGGATTGTCAAAGGTTCGCTGGCTATCTTTTTAGCTGCTCTCCTTATAGAGAAAATAAAGACAAATTTAATATATGGGGAGTTGAAGCACCTTCTAAAGAATCAGGTACCGATATTCCTGCTTCAAATATTTGGAATGAAACATTAGTAAATACAATGTTTTACACCTTTGATCTGGAGCGCTATTGTATGACCTCAGATAATAAGACTCTAAGAGATGTTGCTGCTAATGCTCCATATGATCAGATTTATATACTTGTTAATTCAACTAAATACGGAGGTGGCGCTATATATAACCATTATTCCGTTTGTGTTAGCAATAATAAGTATGACGAGTATATCTTCACTCATGAGTTTGGCCATGCCTTTGCAGGCCTGGCAGATGAATATTATACATCAGATGTTGCTTACGAGAACTTTTATCCAGAGGGCATTGAACCCTGGGAACCAAATATTACAACTTTAGTCCATTTCGATAAAAAATGGAAAAACTTAGTCGATAAGGATGTACCTGTCCCTACTCCAGAGGACAAAGCGTACGTTTCTAAAACAGGAGTTTTTGAAGGCGGAGGTTATGTCCCAAAAGGTGTTTACAGACCACGAATTGATTGCAGTATGAAATCTGCTACTGTAAATAACTTTTGCCCTGTCTGCAAACAGGCAATAATCGATATGATAAACTTTTATACAGAATGAAATCAAGCCGAATGTTAAATGAACCAGAAAAGACTTTATAGAACAATAGATAAGGTTGCTGCCGGGCAATATAAAAACGAAGAGGAAATGCTCGGTACTGTACTTAATGAGATCATTCTTAAGGAAGAGACTGGAATTACAGGCGGAAGATTATGGGTCCTGGATAAAGACAACAGAGCATACAGGCTTTTATATCAAACTGGCCAGGTTGAGAAGATCAACAAGGACTTTTCTATTTACCTGAAAGACTATCCAATATTTGAACTTATTGCAAATGAAAGAACCATATTAGCCGATGAGACTAATATGGTTCTTCGTAAAAAAGGTATCTTTAAGTATTCAGCCTCTGGTGTCGGCCATCGAATAAAAATTGATGGTAAACCTTTTTATGAATATCTCCTTGCTCTTAATAGCAATAATATTAATGATGAGCTGAGATATACTTTGAATATTGTTGCTACTGTTCTAAGCTCACAGCTTAAGGAAAGACGCCTGGCTCAAAGCACTCTCCATATGAGAGAGGATATTGATCGTGCTAAACAGCTTCAGAAAAGCATACTTCCCGAACATGAGTACAGATTCCATAATTATGATATGTTTGGTGTTACTGTGCCTGCTGAGATTGTTGGCGGCGATTTTTTTGATTATCTAAAGATTGGTGATGATGAAGAACGCCTCGGAATTGCTGTGGGTGATGCTGCAAGCAAGGGCCTTAGCGCTGCAGCTGAAGCTATGTATGTATCTGGTGCTCTTAGAATGGCTAGCACTTTTCAGATCAAGATCTCTTCAATTTTGAAAAGAATGAACGACCTCGTACACAAGATTTTCAGTGAGGCTAAATTTACTACTCTTTTCTATGGCGAGATCTCTACAGACCGAAATGGTCTTTTTCTCTATGCAAACGCAGGACATAATCCTCCAATCTTTATCAAAGCTGATTCTGGTGAGATCGAATACCTTATGCCTACTGGCCCACTGCTTGGCCCTGCACCCCATGCCAAATATGAAACCGATAATATTAACTTCTCAAAAGGAGATGTGCTTGTAATCTATACTGACGGCATTACTGAAGCACAGGATATTAGCGGCGTGCTGTATGAGGAGCATAGATTAGAAAAAATTATCAAGGATGCTGTTCACCTCTCCCCAAAGGAAATCGCTTACTCAATATTAAATGATGTTATTCATTTCTCAAAGGACGGGGTTTATTGCGATGATAAAACTCTCGTCGTTATTAAAAGGACTTACTGAGTTATGGACTTTGTTGAGAAATTGCTTAATGCCGGAGTCGTTGGTGCCGGAGGTGCCGGGTTTCCTACTCACATTAAAGCAAAGTCTAAAGTTGAATTTGTTATTGCTAATGGAGCCGAGTGCGAACCTCTTCTTCATAAAGACTTTGAGGTAATGGTGAACTTTGCTCCTGAAGTTGTTAACGGCATGAGCCTTATGATCGAAAATACTTCAGCCAGGCTTGGATATTTCGGCATAAAAAGCAAAAATGCAAAGGCCATTGAAGCTATTGAATCTAATATTTCTGACCATCCAATCGAAATTTGCGAACTCGGCGATTTTTACCCTGCCGGGGATGAATATGAACTGGTCTACTCTGTTACTAAAAGATTGATTCCTCCGGCTGGTATCCCATTAAATGTTGGATGTATTGTTAATAACGTTGAGACCTTTTTTAATATTTCAAGAGCCGCAGAGGGAATACCTGTTACAGATAAACTTCTGACTGTAACGGGCGCTGTTAAAAAACCATCTACTTTCTTTGCTCCTTTAGGTACAAGCTTTGAAAAGCTGATTGACTATGCTGGCGGCCCTTCAGTTCGTGATTATGCTATCTTTGTTAGCGGTGTAATGATGGGAAGCTTGACTTATGATCTTAATGAGGTCGTTAAGAAAACTACTGCTGGTATTATCGTCCTTCCTAAGGATCATTACCTGGTCAATAGAAAAGGGAGATCTCAGCCATCGAAGTTGAGGATTGGAAAATCCGCTTGTGACCAGTGCAGCTCATGTACTGAATTTTGCCCAAGATATTTGCTCGGCTATAATGTCCAGCCCCATAAGGTTATGCGCTCTTTAGTATTTACATCTGCTTCTTCAGAACTTTGGAATCAGTATGCTGAGCTTTGCTGCAGCTGCGGACTTTGTTCTCTTTACTCCTGTCCTGAAGAACTTTATCCAAAAGAAGCTTGCGACCAGTCAAAAGCTGAAATGAGAAAAGCTTCTTTCAAATATGTCCAGTCTCACCCTGTAAAAGTGCATCCTATAAAAGAAGGCAGAAGAGTTCCTGTAAAACAGCTTATTAAAAAACTTAACCTTCAAAACTTTAACCTGCATACTCCCTTTAATAAAGAGGAGCTAATTCCTCATTCTGTAAAAATTTATCTTAAACAGCATGTTGGTGAACCCTCTGTTCCGGTTGTTAAAATAGGGGACCATGTAAAAAAAGGACAACTAATTGCAGCTATACCAGAAGGGAAACTTGGTGCTAATGTTCATGCTTCAATTGGCGGAAAGGTTACTGAAATTTCTGAAGATTATTTAAAAATTATTGCAGTGTAAGTAAAAAGACAAAAATAAAAGTAAATGGAAAAGAACTCAATTGGTTTAATCGAACTATCTAGCATTGCTGCTGGTATGCTTGCAGCAGATACTATGCTTAAGACCTCAGATGTAGAACTGATAATTTCCCGGACTATCTGTTCCGGTAAATATATTGTACTTATTGGAGGAGATGTTGCTGCAGTTCAGACTGCTGTTGATTCAGCTGTAAGTAAAATTGGTTTTGCAGTTATTGATACATTTGTTATACCTAATGTTCACGAACAGATCTTTCCTGCTATTGCCGGACATAGCGGCATTCAGACACTTGAGTCTTTAGGTATAGTTGAGACTTTTTCTGTCGCATCTCTTATCGAAGCTGCTGATGCTGCTGTTAAATCTGCTTCTGTGACTCTGATTGAACTTAGACTGGCTATGGCCTTAGGCGGAAAAGCTTTCTTTACTTGTACAGGAGAAGTTGCTGCAGTCTCTGCTGCTGTTGAAGCCGGTGCTAAAGTCGCCTCTGACAGGGGACTACTGGTCAACAAAGTTGTAATTGCTTCTCCAAGACAGGAATTGTTAAATGAAATGATCTGATAAGTAATGACTATTTGCAAATGATATTATTATCGAAAATATTTATCTGTATATGGTTCCTTTTCTTAGTCTTACCTGGCTATGCCAAGGCACAATTTACTGTGGTTATGGAACATTATCCTCCTAATACCTATTACGAAGATGTCCCTTCAAGTATTGCAAAAGATGCCTTCAATAAAGAACTACTGCAAAAGATCAGTGACCCTGAAGATCAGAGCTTGCTTTTTAGCTGCTACAGGTATAATAAACATACTAATTGCTACGAGCTTAATTCTGATCTTTCAGAAGTTTCTACTGAGGAGCTTAGAAGCTTACTTATTAGTTTTGATTATCTTAAACCTACAGGCTTTGAAGCTGACATTACTAAAGAAGTGCTTTCTTCAATGGGAATTCATGCAGTTTATAAGATATATCCTTGGGCCAGATGTATTGAAATGGTTAAATCAGGCAGTGCCGATGCACTAATTTCTATATTTAAGACACCCGAACGGGAACAGTTCCTTTGGTTTCCTTCAACCTGTAATGTCCTTTTAGAAGTTGGATTTTTCTGCTTGAATAATAACCATATCAGTTTTGATGGAAACCTTCAGAAACTTAAAAATTATTCCATCGGTGTCAGATCATCAACCAGCTATGGTAAATATTTTGATAAAGCAAATTATCTAAAAAAAAGCGAAGTAACTTATAATAACGATATTATCAGACTAGTTGCGAACAAAAGAGTTCAGCTTGGTATTGGCCCTATTGAAGGGATCAAATTTCTTGCAGCAAGAATGGATAACGTCAATAAATTTACATTCCTAAAACCCTCTGTTTGTAAGGACCCAATTTATACCGCTTTCTCGAAAAAGAAAATTAGCAGAAAATTTGTTGAGGAATTCTCAAAGCATTTGCAGGCTTTTAAGAAGACAGCCAGATATAAAGAGATTTTGTTGAAATATGCAAAGTGAGCCTAAACTCTTAAATACTAATAATTATTTACAATTTAGCTTAACCATCTTATGAAAATTAAAAATAGCATTCTGTTTAAGATAGTATTTATACTTACAGTTAGCGTAGTTGTTACTTTAGGTCTGCTCGGTTATTTTAATTATCAGATGGAAAAAAGCAGGTTAATTGAACAGAGTGAAAATACCTTAAAGATCAGGCTTAACAGGCTCTCTTTCATCCTTAGAGAACCCTTATGGACATATAACCTTCCTGAGATCAAAAGAATTCTTTCATATGAACTAAAGTCTGATGAAACAATTGCTTTAGCTCTAAGACAGGAAAACAGAGAGTTTCTTATTGGCGCAAGAAATATTAATGGTGTAGTTCATTGGGATTATACTGAACCTTCATCTTCTGGCCTTTTTAAAAATAATTCAGATGTTAAAAAAGTTGAAACTGAAATAAAGCATCCTTCAAGAATTGGCTATTTCGAATACTTTTATTCATATAAAAAGATTAACAATGAACTACTTGAATTAGTTGTTAAACTTATTTTTCAGACATTTATTGTCTCGCTAATTCTGGTTTTAGCTATTTATTTCAGCCTTAAGAAGATCATTGTCTTTCCCATCAGGCAGTTAAACCAGGCAATGGGGGAAATGTCTGATCAAAATTACTCAAGCAGACTTGAAACAAAATTAAAAGATGAGGTCGGTCACCTGGTTCATTCTTTTAATAAGATGATAGACAGGCTGAAAGCTCAGCGTGAGGCATTGCTCTTTAGCGAAATTAAATACCATTCGGTTTTCGATTACGCTAATGATGCTATCTTGCTCTTAAAGGATAGCAGGGTAATTGACTGTAATAAAAGAGCTTCAATAATGTTCCAAAAATCGAAAAGTGAGATTATTGGATGCTTTCCCACTGAAATTGTAAATCAGATCGGAGATCCTAAAGAGCTAAGAATTGTTGCTGAAAACTATATAAATTTGGCCCTGAAAGGGGAAACACAGTTCTTTGAGTGGGACTATTATAATAAGGAAGGCGAGATAATAAATGTAGAGATAGCTCTCAGCAAAATTGAGTTTAACGATAGCATTTATCTTCAGACCCTTGTTCGTGATATTACTGAAAAAAAAGAGGCCGAGAGGAAAATTTTAGAAAGCCAGGAACGCTATAGAAATCTTGTGGAAAATGCACCTGAGATCATATTTAGCCTTTCTCATAAGGAAAATTTATTTTCATCACTTAACCCTGCTTTTGAAAAGCTGACCGGATGGAAAAAAGAAGACTGGCTTGGCAAATATTTTGGCCCTCTGGTTCACCCGGATGACATAAATATCGCTTTGGAAAATGTGAAGATTATAAGTAGCGGCATTACTCCTTCTAGCTTTGAATTAAGAATTATGGATAAGTCAGGTAAATATATGACTTATGAGATTACAGCTACTCCAAATATTGAGGCCGGAAAAGTCTTCGGTGCTCTGGGCATTGGCCGAAATATTGAAGAACGTAAAGAATCTGAAAGAAACATTCAAGCTTCCCTGAAGGAAAAAGAAATACTTCTTAAAGAGATCCATCACAGGGTTAAGAATAATCTTCAGATCATTTCAAGCCTTCTTAACCTTCAATCAGGCTATGTAAAAGATAAAAGTGCTCTCGAAATGTTCAAAAACAGCCAAAACCGCATTAAATCAATGGCTTTGATCCATGAGAGATTATATAAGTCTGATAACCTGGCTGAAATTAACTTCTGCGATTATGCTAGAAGCTTGACTACAAGTCTTTTCCATTCCTACCAGGTTAGCACTAATTACATTGATCTTAAACTGGAGATCGAAGATAATTTGTTTCTTGGAGTCGATACTGCTATCCCTTGCGGTTTAATTATAAATGAACTTGTAACTAATGCAATAAAACATGCTTTCCCGGATAGTACCTTGGGTGGTCAGATACTCGTTAGTTTTATGGCTTGTGGAGATTCTGAGTATAAGATGAAAATTAGCAACAATGGCACCACTTTTCCAAAGGATGCCTTCGAAAACCCTCAGACACTTGGACTTCAACTTGTTAAGATCTTAACAGATCAGTTAAAAGGAAAATTAGTATTAAATTTCAGCGGGATAACCGAATTTATTATTATATTTCCACTTCGAAAAAACTAAGTTGGATTTTTTTTTCAAATTTCATTTGTTTTTCTTGCATCGATCTCCGATCGGGAAATCACCGGAGCCTTTTAGATAATGATTAAAGCCAAAATATTCATCGTTGAAGATGAAAGTATAGTTGCTCTTGACTTAAAATGTGATCTTGAAGCTATGGGTTATGAGATTTCAGGTATCAGTAGTAGTGGAGAAGATGCAATTGAAAAAATATCTGCTGCTTCTCCCGACCTGGTTCTTATGGATATTGGCCTTCCGGGAAATATTGATGGCATTCAGGCAAGTGAAATTATTAAAGATAAATTTGATATCCCTGTCGTCTTCCTTACTGCTAATTCTGACACTATTACCATTCAAAGAGCTAAACTTACCGACCCATTTGGCTATGTCTTAAAACCTTTTGATCAAAGAGAACTTTTTACCGTGATTGAAATGGCTCTCTATAAGTTTAAGACTGAAAGCAGACTAAAAGCTAGTCAAAGATGGCTCTCAACTACTCTTAAGAGTATTGGTGATGCTGTAATTGCTACGAATGTTAATGGATTAGTTACATTTATGAACACTGTGGCCGAAAGTCTGACCGGATTTTCTTACTCAGAAGCAGATGGCAAACCCCTTGAGGAAATTTTTAATATTATAAATGAATTTACCAGGGAAAAAATTGAACATCCGGTAGCTAAGGTTATTCGTAATGGAGCAGTTGTTGGACTTGCTAATCATACTCTCCTTATCTCTAAAAATGGCAAAGAAATTCCAATTGATGACAGTGCTTCACCAATTAGAGATGATAAAAATAATATTATAGGCGTTGTCCTGGTTTTCAGGGATATAACAGAAAGAAAACTTAACGAACAAAAAATTATCCAGTTTGCTGAAAATGCCAAAAACCTGATCGAACTTTCTCCCTATGCTATCATTGTTCATAGAGATAATAAAGTCCTATTCTGTAATGAAACGGCTGTCAAAATTTTCGGCGCAAAAGATAAAAACGACTTGATTGGTAAACCACCACTCGACCTGGTAAGTGCTGAATCAAAAGAATTAGTTGTCGAAAGATTCAAATATATGAATAAAACCGGACGATCTGCTCCATTGACTGAAGTTAGATTGCTTAGGGTTGATGGTTCAGTTGTTGATGTCGAGATCTCTGCTGGCGTCTTTCTTTTTGAAGGTGAACCTGCTATTCAGGCAATTGCAAGGGATATTTCTGATAGGAAGCAGGACCTGCAGACTATTAGGCAAAGCGAAGAAAAATACAGGATTACTTTTGAAAATACAGGAACTTCAACTCAGATTGTTGAAGCTGATGGAACAATTTCACTTGTTAATGGTGAATTTGAAAATTTAAGCGGCTATTCTAAAGATGAAATATTAGGGAAAAAACCTTTTACGGAATTTATTGCCCCCGGCGATAAAGAAAGATTATTAGATTACCACAACTTGAGAAGGAAAAATCCAGGTGCTGCCCCCGGTAGCTATGAGTTTAAATTCGTTGATAGATGGGGTAATATTAGAAATATTATCAATACAGTAGCTCTGATACCCGGCACAGATAAAAGTATTGTCTCTTTACTGGATATTACAGAAAGAAAACGCGTCGAAGAAGCCCTGAAGACAAATCAAAGAAAAATTCAGGCAATTATTAATGCAATCCCTGACCTGCTTTTTATGATTAACAAAGACAACTACTTTGTCGGGGTGCAGTCTAGCGACGATTCAAAATTACTCCTTCCACCTGATATGCTCATTGGAAGGAGAGTCGATGAAATCCTTCCTCCGGAAGTTGCAAGGCTTACTATTGAAAAATCAAAGGTGGCTCTTGAAACCAGGGAACACCAGGTCTATGAATATGATTTCCCCTTTAAAGGGCAGATCATGCACGAGGAGGCCAGGATTGTCCCAACTGGCGAAAATGAAGTACTGGTCATGGTACGTGACATTACAGATAGCGTTATTGCAAAGGAAAACCTCCGCAAGTCCGAGACTTTATTCCGCCTGGTATGGGAAAATTCTGCCGATGGATTACGCCTTACTGATGAAAATGGAACTGTTTTGATGGTAAATGAGTCTTTTTGCAAAATGTTTGATGTTAGTAAAGATTATATTGTTGGTAAATCCTTTGCAGAGATCTTCAAAAAAGAAATACGCCTTGGGATCTTATCCAGACACCTTGCCAGGTTCAGGACAAAAACAATCCGTAAAAAATTCCAGCAAGAGATTATACTTTGGAATGGGAAAAAAGTTTGGGTCGAAGTATTAAATTCAATGCTGGAACTTGATGGCTCAAAACCTGTTTTGGTTAGCATTTTCCATGACATTACTGAAAGGAAAATTGCTGAACAAAGACTTACCGGATTAAATGAATGCTTCCTTGGCTTTGGTGCTAATGGTAATGAAAATATTGACAGCATTGTTTCCTTTGTAGGCAATGAATTAAATGCCGATTATGCTACATATACTAAGCTTGAAAATGGGAAATTGACACTACTGTCAAAGTGGAATACACCTAAGGACTTTCGAGAGATCGATGACCCTGAAGGACATGTTTTCTTCGACTTTATCAATGGCAGGCTTTCAGGGTTTAATACACTCCGAAATCTTGAAGAAACTGACTACTTTGTAACAGATCCAAATATTAGAGATTTTGGCATTAAAACAATACTTGGAATCCCTATTCATGTCGAAGGCTTCTCTAGTGGCGTGCTTTGCGTCTCTTATAAAGAGGATCTTGTACCAAGTGAAGATGACCTTAGCCTTCTTGGCATTGGAGCTTCGGCAATTAACGTAGAGGAAAATCGCCTCTTGGCAGAAGCTGAAATGCGTTTAGCTAAAGAAGCAGCCGAAAGGGCCGATAGACTCAAAACAGATTTTCTGGCACAAATGTCACATGAGATCAGGACGCCAATAAATACAATATTAAGCTTTACTTCACTTCTTAAAGAAGAACTTGAAGGCAAAATTAAAGATGAACTCTCCTCAAGCTTTAAGATTATTGATAGTGGCGGCCGCAGACTTACTAGAACAATTGATATGATCCTGACTATGTCTCAGCTGCAATCCGGCAATTATGAACTCAGTATAAGGACTCTGGATATCTTTGAGGATATTCTTGAGAGTTTATTTAGGGAGTTTTCTAATACTGCCTCGGCTAAAGGATTGGGATTTGAGCTCTTTAAGAAAAGTGAAAAAGTTGAGGTCTTTGGCGATGTATATACTTTAACCCAACTCTTCCAAAACCTTATCGACAATGCATTAAAATATACAAAATCAGGTAAAGTTGATATTACAGTCTTTGAAAATGAGCAGAACCAGCTTTGTGTTGAAGTAAGAGATACTGGGATTGGTATTTCAAAAGACTATCTGCCTTTTATATTTTCTTCCTTTTCGCAGGAGGAGACTGGTTATACAAGAAGATTTGAAGGTAATGGACTTGGCCTCGCACTCGTTAAGAAGTATTCGGAGCTAAATAATACAGAGATTTTGGTAGAAAGCGAAAAAGGGAAGGGAACTGTGTTTACTGTGGTTTTCAAAGATTCTGTTAAGAAATAATAAAACTTAATTGGTAAAATAGTTAAATTACTGGCAGTAATTATTTTTTTTATGTACAATGATATGTAAAGATTTTGGAATTTTTCAAATGCGATTTTTTAAATTATCTGTTATACTTTTACTGTTGGCTAGCTTTAGCGGCTGTATAAAACATTCTGAATCTCCCTTGAGACGGAAATTTAAGGGTAACCCTGAGGAAATAGCTAAACTTAGGAGAGTTACTCCTAATCTTATGGTCGAAAATGTTAACCAGACTATCGACTTTTATGAAAAGACTTTCGGTTTTGAACCAATTGTAACTATTCCTGATACTGGTAAGTTTAGCCGGGCTATTCTTGCTTTCGGTAGGGTAGAGATCATGCTTCAAAGCAGGGAAAGCTTTTCTGAGGAATTCGGTATCTATAACAATCCTCCTGCAGGCGGTACAGTATCACTCTTCTTTCAGGTTTCCAATATTGTACCTTTATATGACAAGGTTTCAGTTAAAACTACTATCGTAAGAGAACTTCATCAGACTTTTCTTGGTACAAAAGAATTCTCTGCAAAAGATAATAATGGATATATTTTGACATTCTCTGAAGCCCTTAAAAAATAAGGGCTTCCCTTTTAACTACTTGTCTTCCTAAATAATTATTCTTTCTACATCCTCGATCGTTATGGTCGTTAGATCATTGTCACTGCAGTTATAATTACCTGCTATTCTTTCTTCCTGATTACTAATCGATTCATATAGTATTTGTCTTGCAGTCCTTGCATTTCCAAAGTTTTTATCACGATTCTCATAAAGCTTTGTGAAGATATCCAGCATATATTGCAGTGCTCCTTCATCAAGCCTGTATCCGTTCTCTGATGCAATTGTTACTGCAATTTCAAGCATTTGTCTTGAATTATAATCATCAAAAACAAAATTGTTTGCAAATCTTGACTGCAGCCCCGGATTTGAATCCAGAAAATGGTCCATTTCAGCTGGATATCCTGCAACAATTACTACAAAACGACCTCTGTAGTCTTCCATTCTCTTTAAAAGTGTATCTATCGCTTCCTGGCCAAAATCATTTGCCCCTCTGGAAAGCGTATATGCCTCATCGATAAATAGTGTTCCACCGAGCGCCTGATCAATTATGCTCTCTGTCTTTATTGCCGTCTGCCCTTGGTATCCGGCTACCAAAGATGTGCGGTCTACTTCAACTAAATGACCCCTTTCAAGTAACCCCATTTCTTTGTATATCTTACTCATCAGCCTTGCTACTGTTGTCTTTCCTGTCCCTGGATTACCCATAAAAACCGAATGAAGACTTTTCTCAATTACAGATAAACCTCGCTCTTCTCTTAACTTTGCCACCTTAAGGCTATTAATTAGCTTGTCTACAGATCTTTTTACCGACTCTAGTCCAATCAGCGAGTGCAGGTCCTTTATATAATTATTAAGCAGCTCGATGTCTCCTTCGACTTTTACGGCTTTCTTTTCTTTCTGTAAGCTAATTAGGCTCTCAAGGTCTATTAGTTTTATTTCCTTTGAAACTTCTTCTGTCCTTTCTTCTAATGGTAGATCTGCCAGCCTAAGCATCTGATTTCTCTTTGCATTATCTACTATATTTCTTACAAGCCTTGCATTGCCAAATGTTTTATCCCGGTTCCTGTATAACTCATTGTAGTATTTTTTCAGCCCTTCAAGTGCTTCCTCACTTAAGTATTTATCCTCCGAAGCCAACTGTTTTTTTGTTATCTCAATTAGTTCTTCAGGACTATAGTCTTCAAAGTTGAATGTCTTTGTAAATCTTGACCTTAACCCCGGATTGCTCTCTAAAAATGAATCCATCTCTTCTGTATAGCCAGCTGCTATTACTATGAATTTCCCACGGTCATCTTCCATTCTCTTAAGAAGAGTATCTATTGCTTCCTGACCAAAATCCTGACTGTCACCTTTTTTTGTAAGGCTGTATGCTTCATCAATAAAGAGAGTTCCACCTAAAGCTTTATCAATTACTTCACTTGTCTGTTTTGCAGTCTGCCCTACATATCCGGCAACAAGCCCCTGCCTGTCTGTATCAATCAGATGCCCCTTTGACAGTATTCCCAGAGCCGAATATATTTCACCAAACAGTCTTGCAACTGTCGTCTTTCCTGTACCCGGATTTCCGGAAAAGATAAGGTGAGAGGAGAATTTGTCTGCTACTTCCTCGCCTTGTTCTTTATAATATCTTACAAGCTTTACTATTTCATTTATCTCGTTCTTTATTGATTTAATTCCTGTAAGGCTATTTAACTTTTCAAGTGCATTTGAAAGCTTTTCTTCATCTATTGGGACAGAAAATCCTTTTTCGCTTTCTCTCTCAAATATGGCTTCAATATCTTCAGCCAGTATGGTTCTTAAAGCCTCTTCGGTTCTTTCTTCTTCTTTAAGACTAATTACACGCCTTCCCAGTTTCATCTTTGCTTCATTAAAGAATTGATTTACAAGGCGTGCATTTCCAAAGGTTTTATCTCTGCTTCTATAGAGCTCTGTAAAGCCTTTCCTTAAAAGCTTAAGTGCATTTTCTTCTATCGTAAAATCTTCTTCTTTGGCTACACCATTGAAAATCTCAAGCAGTTCATCTGGAGTAAAATCTTCAAAATTAAAAATGTGGTTAAAGCGTGATTTGATCCCTGGGTTGGATTCAAGGAAAAGCTGCATTTCTTCGGGATAACCAGCTGCAATTACTACTAATTCATTACTGTAATCTTCCATTCTCTTAAGAAGAGTATCTATAGCTTCCTGGCCAAAATCCTGAGAACTGCCCGATTTTTTTACTAAAGTATAGGCTTCGTCAATAAATAGTACGCCTCCAAGAGACTCCTTTATTACTTTCTCTGTCTTTAGTGCAGTTTCGCCGACATATTGCCCAACCAGAGAAGCCCGGTCGACTTCCATTACATGCCCTTTTTCCAGAATTCCCATCGCTTTTAGTATCTTGCCCATCAGCCGGGCTATTGTCGTCTTTCCAGTACCAGGATTGCCCTGAAAAATACAGTTTATTGATATACTTCCTTGCGTCTTTAGTCCAAGTTTCTTCCTTTGATCTATAAATTCAAGGTATGTAATAAAATCTTTTACTGATTGCTTTACCTCTTTTAATCCAGTGTATTCCTCCAGCTTTTGGATCAGATCCTTTAATGATTCACTTTCTTCCTTTTTTTCATTTGACCTTCCGGATTTAATTTCACTGGTTTTAACTGTTTGAATGACAGGCGATAGTACTTCTTCGCTATTTTCCTGACCAGCAGGTATCTCTTTTACATTTGTGTTTTGAACTATCTCTGTTGAACCTATCAAAAACCAACGCTCACAAACTTTCTCTCCATTAATATACAGTTCTACTCGTCCTTGTCCCTTTCTCCAGTACCCGGCCTTATCGCTTCCCCAGCTCTGGGCAAAAGATACCATATTCCAATCTTTTTCAACATTTATAATAAATGGATTGCGTCCCAATTCTTGTTCGTTAATTATCCAGACTATCTCGCCTTGCAGACTAACACTCTGTTGTTTATAGTAAGGATTGGAGAAAATTCCCTCTGCGCCAATAAAATATGTTAGGCTTTCGTCAAATTGTAAAATATATTTTCTGTTTTCCTGAGATAATGGATCGCTGCTTAATTCAAATAACTTAAGGTCTATAAACTCAGCCGTATGATTGGGAATACTCCTGAAATCAACTCTTTTACTTATACTCTTTATTGTTGCACTATTCTGATATTCTTTTTGAGAAGTGGCCGTAGTCTCTGCAATTTTACTATTCTCTGGAATTTTATTATTAAGTTTTAGAAGTGAATTATAAATATTTTCAAATCTGGCATTCCCAAGAAAAAAGCCTTTTAAGCTTTCAGCCTTTTCTAATGCCGGGCGGTATTGAAACATTGCCGTCATGGCCTCAAGCTCCAGGATCTGCGCATCTTCATGATAAAAATTAAGCTTTGGATCAGCAAGAATTGTTCTTGAAGCAAAAAGGGCAAACCAGTTCTCTTTTTGCTTAAGTGCTTCTTCTGCTTCCTTAAGCAGGTCTATCTTTATATCTGTCTTGTTATTTGTCAGATCTTCAGTCAATCCAGATGCTATCTTGTACCATTTCTTTATACTATTTAATTGCTCACTGTTGTGTCCATCAATTAAAATAGCCCTTTCTAACTCCTCGAGTGCTTCAAAGTATCTTCCCAGACCCGCAAGACTGCGCGCTTTATTTAAATATGCCCAGATAAGCAGCGATTGCTGTGTGTCAATTGCATAATCCAGGTCAGATAAAGCTCCTTCATAAATGCTTAACCTGCTTAAGAAAAACCCTCTGTATAACCTGGCATTAAGCGTATTTCCGCTTAATTCAACTGCCAGATTTGCCATTTCTACTGCTTTTGCAGGATTCCCATTCTCAAGAAGGGCCCATGCTAAACATAGTGTCGCATTGTAGTCATTTGGAATTGCATCGTATACCTTTTGTGCGGCAGAAAGTGCCATCCTGAACCGCCCATGCCAAAGATGATCGTAAGCTTCTGATAATAATTGTATAATTTCATCGGGATTCAAAGAGATTTTCTCCTGGCTAAAACTGATTTCTTCTTTTTACTTATTTTTTGTGAGTAACTTTTGGTAAATGATCGATAAAAATCTGATAAATATAATCTATTTCTTTTACAATGTGAAGATTTTTATTGTCCTGAATTCGAATTTCATATTATCGGAAAAATTTGAAAATTTAAAACAAAAACTTCTGTTTGTTTTGTAACTTTTTTCATACCTCCTTCGTCAAAATGGTAGAAAGATAAAATATTTAGGTGTATGGAGGTTACCATGAAAGGATATTATCTGCTTTTAGTTCCATTGTTTTTAATCATGGTCTTTACTGGCTGCCGCGGTTTCGGCTTTGGCTGCCACGGTTATGGTGTAAGAGGCAGTGGAAATACTAAGGATGAAACTAGAAATCTGAGTGATTTCAAGGAAATTGAGATCGGAGGAGCTTTTGATGTCGAGGTGATCTGTGGTGAAAAACCCTCGATTCAGCTCACGGGAGATGATAATATTCTTCCTTTGATTAAAACTGAGGTCGATGGCTCAACACTGCATATATATACAAATAAAAATATTAACCCAAGAAGAAAACTGCACTTACGCATTGCTACTGAAAGCCTTGAAAAATTGGATGAATCAGGAGCTTGCGACATTAACGTAAGCGGGATCAATACAGAAAGCTTTGTAGTAAATGTAAGTGGTGCTAGTAAATTAAATCTTTCTGGTAAAACAGGTCATTTTAGAATGGATCTTTCCGGAGCTGGAAAAGTAAGTGCAAAGGATCTTGTTTGTGAAGTTGCCGATGTTGAAATAAGCGGCGCTGCTAAAGCAGAGGTATTTGCATCTGAGAACCTGAGAGCTGAGATCTCTGGCGTTGGTAACCTGGATTATTATGGAAATCCAAAAAATATTAGTAAAAGTATCTCTGGAGTAGGTTCAATAACACAAAGATAGTTAGTTCTATGTATAAAGGTCACGTCTCAAAAGGGAGAGGTTTTAAGCAGAGACCGCTCCCTTTTTCTTATCTTTAATAATTCTTTATATATTTTCATCTTAACTGCAAGATTGTTTTTTCCTAAAATAAAGAATATTTTAGTTGTTATTTAAGTTAATATTTAATTGACATTCTGTTTTCTACGAATATAACAAGAGAGAATAATTATGGAAACTAATGGCCCGGTTGTGGGAATTCTTATGGGAAGTGATTCCGACCTCCCAATAATGAAAGAGGCTTCTTCTATTTGTGAACAATTCGGCGTAAAGTGTGAAATTAAAATAATTTCCGCCCATCGCACTCCTCAGATATTGGCTGATTATGCCTCCTCTGCTGCCGATAGGGGATTGAAGGTTATTATTGCCGGTGCCGGTGGCGCTGCTCATCTGCCAGGCGTTACGGCTGCTTTTACTCCACTTCCTGTAATTGGAGTACCAATTTTGGGAAAATCTACTAACGGTATGGACTCTCTTTTGTCAATTGTTCAGATGCCTTCTGGTGTTCCTGTAGCTACAGTTGCTATTAACGGCGCAAAAAATGCGGGAATTCTGGCTATGCAGATCCTTGGTGCTTCAGATACCGAAATCCGCAATAAAGTCATTGCCTTTAAACATAAACTTGCCGAAGAATCTCAGGCCAAAAATAATGCCTTAATATAAGCTTATTTCTGCAGAAAAAGGCGCCTTAACGGCGCCTTTTTCCTTTATGCTATTTACACTGTATCTTATACAAATAAAATATTTCTACCTTAGCACCTACTTTTTCTTAAAACTCATTTAAGGGATAAATTTTCTTATTGTTAGGAAAAAAAGTTAAAATAGGACATCCATGACCTAAAAAAATCGCAAAATTTTGCGTTTTTTGACCACTTCGAATGGCATATTAATTGACTTACGTTTTACCGGAACCAAAATATAAGGTATGGACATGCATTCACACATTTTTTCGAATTATCCTCCTAAGGACAAAAGTAATTTAATTCCTTTATTACAGGATGTGCAGAATATTTATGGCTTTTTGCCGGAAACTGCTTTAATGGATATATCTGAGTTTATAGGTATGCCTCTTAGCCGAATATATGGTGTGGCTACTTTTTATAATCAGTTCAGATTAAAACCTTTAGGTAAAAACATTATCAGAGTTTGCAGAGGTACGGCCTGCCATGTTAAGGGTTCTGCTAATCTGCTTTTTGCACTAGAGAACGAACTCAATTGCAAGGCTGGCGAAACTACTCGTGACAAAACTTTCACACTCGAGACTGTTGCATGCATTGGAGCCTGCTCCATTGCTCCTGTCATTAATGTCAATGGTGACTACTATGGAAGGGCAACAGTAAAAGACATTCCGAAGATACTTAAAAAGTATGCTTCGCAAACTAATTCAACTGAAAAAATTGAAGAACAAATTACGAGTGAAAAATGAAAACTTTTCTCGATAAATGCTGTGACGAATGCTGGCACAGCCAAGAAAAACCCTGCAATCAGTTTGTTACATGTTGTACTGAAGGCCCGCTTTGTCATCACGATCAGCAGTGCATTGATAAATTCAAAGCACTCAACAGAAAATTAACCTACAAAGATCATGACCTCCCTATTATTTTTATTGGGATGGGTACCTGCGGCCTTGCTTCCGGGGCTAAAAAGGTCGAAGAGACTATTATAGCTGAACTTGAAAGACTCAATATTCAGGCTAGAATTGAAGCTACAGGCTGTATTGGTTATTGCGCTAAAGAAGTAATCGTTGATATCAAACTCCCAGGTCAGGACAGGGTTTCCTATTGCGAAATTACTCCTAAGATCGTTTCTAAATTTATACAGAGAACTTTAGTCGAAAAAGGTATATTTAAGGAAAAACTCTTAGGAACTCATGGTACTCCAAGTGAAGAATTACCTTCAATTAAACAGGATCCTTTCTTTAGACACCAGATGAAGGTTGTTCTTGAAAACTGCGGTATCATCGACCCGGTTTCAATCGACTCTTATATTGCTGTTGGCGGCTTTAAGGGCTTAGATAAGGTCCTTAGACTAATGAAACCTGAAACTGTCGTAAAAGAGGTACTTGCTAGCGGATTAAGAGGAAGAGGTGGTGCAGGATTCCCTACTGGCAAAAAGTGGGAACTTGCACTTAAAAATAAGGCAGATGACAAATATGTCATTTGTAATGCTGACGAAGGCGATCCAGGCGCTTTTATGGACCGTTCAGTTTTGGAAAGTGACCCTTATAGAGTCATTGAGGGTATGCTCATTGCTGCTTATGCAATTGAAGCAAACCATGGCTATATTTATTGCCGTGCTGAATATCCTCTAGCTATTGAAAGATTAGAAAATGCAATTAAAGAATGTAAAAAATATGCCTTCCTTGGTAAAAATATACTTGGAAGCGGTTTTAACTTTGAACTAAAAGTTAAAAAAGGTGCTGGCGCTTTTGTCTGCGGTGAGGAAACAGCACTTATTGCTTCTATTGAAGGAAAGCGCGGTATGCCAAGACCTCGTCCTCCTTATCCTGCAAATGCTGGACTTTTTGGCAAACCTACTATTATTAATAATGTTGAGACACTGGCTAATATTTCATCGGTTATTACCAGAGGCTCAACCTGGTTCTCTTCAATTGGAACTGCAACCTCCAAAGGAACAAAAGTATTTGCCCTTAGCGGAAAAATAAAAAATTCCGGCTTGGTTGAAGTCCCAATGGGCGTTACACTCGAAGATATTATTTTTAATATCGGCGGTGGTATCCCTGATAATAAGCTCTTTAAGGCTGTTCAGATTGGCGGCCCTTCCGGTGGCTGTCTGCCTGATAGCGTTATTAAAACACAAGTTGACTATGAATCCCTCAAAACCGTTGGCGCTATGATGGGCTCTGGCGGATTTGTTGTTATGGATGAAGATACTTGTATGGTTGACGTAGCTAAGTATTTTCTTACTTTTATCAAAAATGAATCCTGCGGTAAATGCGTTCCATGCCGCGAGGGTACAAAAAGAATGCTTGAGATAATTGAAAGGATTCCTAAAAGCTATAAGAATACAAAAGATAAAATTGATCAGTTACAAAGGTTTAAGGGAGTTATCCATCTCCAGCGTTTAGCAGACGTTATTAAAGATACTTCACTTTGCGGACTCGGACAGAGTGCTCCTAACCCGGTCTTATCGGGACTCAGATATTTCAAAGATGAGTATGAAGCACACCTCTACGATAGAAAGTGTCCTGCTGGTGTTTGCAAGGAACTTCTTACTTACACAATAGATAACAGCATCTGTAATGGCTGCGGGCTCTGTATGAGAAAATGCCCTCAGGAAGCCATCGCAGGTGAAAAGGGACAGGCTCATTATATCGTTCAGGACAAATGTATTCAGTGCGGTATGTGTTTCGATACCTGCCGCTTTAAAGCAATTGAAGTAAATTAATTTAATTGAAATTATCTGGAGTGAAAAAATGGTTCAGTTAACCATAAATAATATAAAAGTAAATGCTGAAGAGGGAATGACAATTCTTGATGCAGCCAAATCTGTGGGTATTCATATTCCTACTTTGTGCCATCTGAAGAATTTGTCTCCTTCAGGTGCCTGCAGAATTTGCGTCGTTGAAGTTGAAGGCCAACGCGGACTTACTCCAAGCTGTGCCTTTCCGGTCTTTGAGGGTATGGTCGTTGAGACTAATTCTCCACGAGTCCGCAGAGCTCGCAAAACAATTGTTGAACTCCTTGTTGAAAACCATCCTCAGGATTGCCTAATCTGCGTTAGAAATAAAAATTGTGAACTTCAGGATCTTTCCGAAAAATACGGCATACGTGAGCATAGATTTGCAGGCGAAACTAAACAGCATGCTATCGATATCTCTAGCGCTTCTATGGAAAGAGACCCTGCTAAATGTATCCTCTGCGGTCGCTGCGTTAGGGTCTGCAACGAAATTCAAAAGGTCGGCGCTATCGACTTTACTAACAGAGGTTTCTCTAGCATAGTTACAACTCCTTATAACAAAGGACTTAACGTTAGTGATTGCATACTCTGCGGCCAGTGTATTTTAGTTTGCCCGACTGCTGCTCTTAGAGAAAAAAGTGCTCTTAAAGATGTAGCTTACGCTCTGCAGAACAAAAAGAAATTCACTATCGCTCAGGTTGCCCCTGCCGTAAGAGCTACTATTGGCGAAGAATATAACATGCCTTTGGGTACTAATGCTACAGGACAGCTTGTAACTGGACTTAGAAGACTAGGTTTTGACCGCGTCTTCGATACTAATTTTGCTGCCGATCTTACTATTATGGAAGAAGGTACAGAACTTGTAAATAGAATAAAGAATAATAAGACAATGCCTATGTTTACAAGCTGCTGCCCTGGTTGGATAAAATATGTCGAACAAAATAAACCTTCTCTGCTTGAGCATATTTCAACCTGTAAGTCCCCTCACGAAATGCTTGGCGCTATAAGCAAAACTTACTATGCAAAGAAAATGGGCCTCGACCCTAATGATATTTATGTGGTTTCTATTATGCCTTGCACGGTTAAGAAATTTGAATCCGGAAGACCAGAACTCCAGGAAGAACATTTGAATGATGTCGATGCAGTTCTTACTACTAGAGAACTAGTAAGATATTTCAAAATGGCTGGAATAGATTTCAATGACCTCCCGGAAGATAAATTCGATAATCCCCTCGGCGAATCTACTGGCGCTGCTGCTATCTTCGGTACTTCTGGCGGTGTTATGGAAGCTGCTCTTAGAACAGCCTATAAGATCATTACGGGTGAAGAGCTCGATAAACTGGAATTCGAAGATATCCGCGGACTGCAGGGTGTTAAGGACTGTACGGTTAAGGTTGGCGACCTTGACTTGCACATTGCTGTCGTAAATGGCGTCGGAAATGTTGCTCCTATACTTGAACAGGTCGAAAATGGCACTTGCAAATATGACTTCATCGAAGTAATGGCTTGCCCTGGCGGCTGCATTAACGGCGGTGGTCAGCCTATTCACAATAAACCTGAAAAAGTTCAGAAGAGAATTAAGGTCCTTTACGAAATCGATAATGAAATGGTTTGCCGTAAATCTCATGAGAATGAAGCTGTAAAGACTATTTATAAAGAATTCTTTATTGCACCTAACAGCCATAAGGCTCATGAAATTTTGCATACTTCCTATACTGATAGAAAACAGCTTCTTAAAGATAAAGTTGGTTGATAATTAGGTAAATTTCATGTGTGTGCGGACTTACTTTTTTGTCCGCACAACCTTTGTTTCTGGATTTGTTTTATATTATGACATTATAGCCGGGTACAAGTAAGTATGTATGAAAGTATAGTCAGTACTATAGGGCAAAAGTGTAAACGATGTTATTCTTGCGTAAGAGAGTGTCCGGCCATTGCTATAAAAGTAGTGAATGGGCAGGCTGTTGTTATTGACGAAAGATGCATTAGCTGCGGCCATTGTCTAAAGGTATGTTCTCAACGGGCAAAACTGATTAAGAGTGATATCGAGGTAATTTTAGATGATATACTTACAACCGGTAAAGCAGTTGCTATTGTTGCTCCTTCTTTTCCGGCTTCTTTTCCCGATGATTATAGGAAAATTCCTTCTGCCCTAAGGCAGTTGGGCTTTAGGTTCGCCTCTGAGACTTCTTTCGGAGCTGACCTTATTTCTCCTTTGTATCAAAAGGAACTTGAAAACTCTGGTAATAAAACTATTATCAGTTCTTCATGTCCGGCTGTTTATAATTATATAGAAAAATACCATGATGAGCTTGTCCCTAGCCTTGCCCGCATTGTATCGCCTATGATTGCTATGGGCAGATACCTTAAGGCAAATCTGGGTGAGGATACAAAAGTAGTTTTTATTGGACCTTGTGTAGCAAAAAAAAGCGAATATGTAGATGAAGAAGTTAAAGATGCAATTGATGCAGTTTTGACTTTCAGCGAACTAAAAACTATTTTCAGTAACAAAGGAATTGTTCTTTCAAATCTTGAAGATGAGGATTTTGATCCTCCGCATTCATCTTTGGGAAAATCTTATCCTCTTGCAGGCGGACTACTAAAGACTGCAAGCATCTCTAGCGATATACTCGAACGCGAGATTATTGTATGTGAGGGAAAGGATAAGGTCCTTGAGATAATTGATGAAATTTCCAGTAACAATATTAATGCTAAAATCGTCGATATTCTCTTTTGTGAGGGCTGCATCAGCGGACCTGCTATTGATTGCGATCTTAATTACTATTCTAAAAGAGAAAAGGTAATTAAGTACATCAATGAGAGTATTAATACGGTCGATAAGCAGATCTGGAAAAGCAATATCTATAACAGCAGGAATCTTAACCTCTCAAGAAACTTTACCTCGAAGAGCCAGAGAAAACCTATGCCTTCTGAGGAAAAGATTAGAGAGATACTGATCCGGTCAAATAAGTTCACCGAAAAAGATGAACTTAACTGTACAGCTTGCGGATATAGTTCCTGCAGGGAATATGCTATAGCAATTGCAAAGGGATTAGCAGAAGAGGAGATGTGCCTTCCTTTCTTAATTGAAAAGCTCGAAAACGCTTATTCAGAACTTAAGGAAACACAGGAACAACTCCATTCGGCCGAAAAACTTGCTTCAATTGGCCAGCTTGCTGCTGGTGTTGCTCATGAGATCAATAATCCTTTGGGTACTATACTGCTTTATTCTTCAATGCTGAAGAGTGATGCGGCTAAGAAGATCGATCTAAAGCAATATGTTGAAGATCTGAGTTTAATTATAGAAGAGACTATTCGCTGCAAAAACATTGTTTCTAATCTTTTGAACTTTGCACGGCAGGGAAAACTAAGGCTCTCTACTATTAACATTTATGAGCTGTTGTTGAAAATTTCCAAAACCTATCAGGTCAACCCGGCTTATCAGTCTGTCTCTATTTCAATTGACTCTCAGACTGATGACCCTGTACTTGAAGCTGATGCTGACCAGTTAAAAGAAGTTTTTCTTAATGTTCTTAACAATGCCTTTGAGGCAGTTGAAGAGCAAAATGTAAAACAGATAGATGTTAAGATCTTCAAAAATGATAAAAATCTATGCGTCGAAATAAAGGATACCGGCTGCGGAATTCCAAAGGAAAACCTTGGTAAACTCTTTACTCCGTTTTTCACTACTAAAAAAATGGGCAAGGGAACCGGGCTGGGTCTTCCAATTACTTATGGAATAATCAAAATGCATAGGGGTGATATAAAAGTACAAAGCACTGTTGGGCAGGGAACTACTTTTTTACTGTCACTGCCATTGCATTTAACAAATAATCAAATTTTTATGAACTAAGGAGCTTTCTAAATGTCTTTTAACGAAAAAGTAAAAAAAATTATGCTCGTAGATGATGACATCGATCTACTTGAACAACATAAAATGCTTCTGGAATCGAAAGGGTATTTGATAGTTACTGCTGAGAATGTTGAAGACGGTTGGAATGTTTTTAAAAAAGAAAAACCAGATGCTGCTATAATTGACCTTATCATGGAAGAACATGATTCTGGTTTTGTTCTCTGCCATAGGATTAAACGTGATAGCTTTGGCAAACAGATCCCTGTGTTCATACTAACTTCTGCTACTTATATGACCGGATTTAAGTTCGGTTCTTCTACCAGCGAAGAGAAAGAATGGATCAATTGCGATGCTGTCCTTAATAAACCAATTGTTTTCGAGGAACTCCTCCAGAAAATGGAAGCTTTCTTCGAAACAAAAGTTTAATTAGCTTTTGGTGTTGGGTGTTTAGTGCGAATTGTTTATTATTGAATGATTCTTTTGCATGTATAAATCTCATGTAAACACTAAACACTCATCACACACACAAAGAGGGAAAATGGTTGTGGACGATTTAAAACCACAGGTCCTGATAATTGACGACGAAAAGGGCTTAAGGCTCGGTACTAAGCGTTTGCTCGAGAGCGAAGGCTTTATTGCCGATGTTGCCGAAAATGGCACTGAGGGCATTAACCTTGCCCGCTCAAAGCCTTTTGACCTTGCAATTATTGACCTGAAAATGCCGGATCTTGATGGTATTGAGGTTTTAAAGGAGATCAGAAAAATTGACCCCAATATTGTTTGTTTTATTGCAACTGCTTATGCTAGCTATGAGACTGCTATAGAATCTACAAAATTGGGCGCTTACAGCTATATTCCAAAACCTTTTACTCCCGAAGAACTTCTTCTTCAGCTTAAAAAAGGCTACGAAAAACGCCTGCTAATTCTTGAAGCTGAAAAACTGAAGAAGGAAAGGGAAGAAAGACTTCTTGAAATTGCCTACGAAAAAACCCGATTAAAAACTATATTAAACTCTATTACCGAAGGGGCCCTTGTTGTTAATAAAACAGGCGAATTGGTCCTTTATAATTCCAGCGCACTAAAGTATCTTGACCTTCATGAGATATTCATTGGTGATGTTATCCTCGAAATTCTCCCCCCTGAAATTACCGAAATGATAAAGAAATTTATCGATTCAAATGAATACATCCCAAATAGCTACTCTACTCAGATTGAATTAAAGCCAAATAAAGAACTGATCGTCGAAGCTACATGCTCGCCTGTTCCACATGCCGATGGCTCTCTGGCCGGTGTGGTAACTGTTATAAGAAATATTACTGAAGCTAAAAAAGTTGAAGATATAAAATCTCAGTTCGTTTCAATGGTCGCTCATGAACTAAAGACTCCTGTTGCGGCTGTTATTGGATTCATTAAGATAATTCTTGACGATACCTTCGGCGTTAAACCCGAACAACAAAAGGATTTCTTAAACAGATCTTATGTCAGGTTAAATGGACTTTTGGCTATGGTAAATGATCTTCTTGATATCTCCAGAATGGAACTCAGGAAGACTCAGCGTGAGATAAAAGAACTAGATATAGCCCAGGTTTTGAAATCTACTCTCGATTTCCTTGAACTTGAACTTAAGAAAAAAGGTATTACAGCTAACCTGTCTATAGGTTGCTCTGACTGCCATTTGATGGCTGATCAAAACGAGATAAACAGGTTATTTACCAATCTCATCAGTAATGCTATTAAATATAATAAAGACAATGGATCGATTGATCTTGAAATTAAAAGATCAGGCAACTACCTGCGAATCAGAGTCTCTGATACGGGAATTGGCCTTAAAGCAGAAGAAAAAGCTAAACTCTTTCAGGAATTCTTCCGCGTTAAGAACGATAAGACCCGTGGCATTAGCGGTACTGGCCTCGGACTGTCTATTGTAAAAAGAATAGTTGATTCTTATGCCGGTAAAATTGAGGTCGAAAGCGAATTTAATGTGGGTACTACTTTCTTGATTTTTCTGCCCATTAAGGAAAATGGTCAGAGTTCTTCTACCCAAAAATAATTTTTTCTCTTTTAGTATAGTTTAATTGGAGCTCTTTTTTCCCTTTGTCAGTTTGACTTCGGTAAATTATATATATATCGTTGCTTTAATTCAATCTATTAAAAACTAAATCGGAGAAAGGGATATGGCACTAATCGCTATTATTGATGATGACCCCGATATTCTCGATGCCAGCTCACTTGTCCTTAAGTCGAAAGGATATGAGATCATTACGGCTACAAATCCAAATGATGGTTATGACATCGTAAAACTTCATAACCCCGACCTTATCATTCTCGATGTTATGATGGATGAACCAGATGATGGCTTTTTCCTGGCTCAAAAATTCAGAAAAGAGAATATCCACACCCCTATCATTATGTACACTTCGGTTTCCAAAGCTGTTGGTATGGATTTCGGTGCAAATGAAATGGTGCCTGTCGACGATTTTGTTGAGAAACCTATTACTCCAGATGAGCTGATTAAAAAAGTAGAAAAGCTTATTATTCACCAGGTTAAGGAGTAGTATATGCTATTACTTGAAAAAAATTCTTTGACTGAGGAGATTGAAGAGCTGGTTAATCTGATGGGCCATGAAAGAAGTTCTCTTCTTCCAATACTCCAGGCCTTGCAGAGAAAACACAAATATATCTCCGACTTTGCTCAGCAGGAAATAGCTCGCCTTCTGGATATTCATCCGGTTGAAGTCTATAGCGTTATCTCCTTTTATGCTTTCCTTCATTCCGAACCCCATGGAAGAAATATCGTAAGACTTTGCCAAACAATTACTTGCGATATGGCAGGTAAAGATGCTGTGGCTAAGGCTATTGAAAGGGAATTAGGCATTACTTTCGGCCAGACTACAAAAGATAAAAGAATTACTCTGGAATATGCTAATTGCCTCGGTATGTGCGATCAGGGTCCGGCAATGATTGTTAATGACAGGGTCTATACCCATCTTACGCCTGAGAAGGCGGTCAATATTCTAAACGAAATAAAGTAGGAGTGAATATGGACATAAGTATTAATAAATCTCCTCGTCAGGGTGCTGTCTTGTTTTCTCCTTATCTGCGCGGCGAGGGAATTCAGAAGGCTCTTGAGATAGGACGGGAAAACATTCTTTTCGAAATCAGAGAATCTAAATTAAAAGGAAGAGGTGGGGCCGGTTTTCCAACAGCTACTAAATGGATGCTCGTTGCTGCTTCTGTGGCAAAAGAAAAATTCATTGTCTGCAATGCTGATGAAGGTGAACCTGGTACATTTAAGGACAGAGTTCTTCTTCTTGAATATCCGGAACTCGTTTTTGACGGAATCGTAATTGCAGGCTACACAATTGGCGCTAAAGAAGGGATTATATACCTTCGCGGAGAATATGAATATATGCTGCAGTCTTTAGAGGACTACCTAAGTAAAATGAGAGAAGATAATCTTCTTGGCAATTCTATTTTAGGTCAGGAAGGTTTCGATTTTGATATCAGCATACGACTTGGTTCAGGCGCCTATGTCTGCGGCGAAGAAACAGCTTTGATTGAATCGCTCGAGGGTAACCGCGGTGAGGCTAGAAACAGGCCGCCATACCCTGTTAATACTGGCTATATGAACAGGCCAACAGTTGTAAATAATGTCGAGACTCTTGCCTCAGTGCCCCATATTTTGCTTAAAGGCGGTGAGTGGTTTAAAAAATATGGGACTGACAAATCAACCGGCTCAAAGCTATTTTCCGTTTCGGGTGACTGCACCAGGCCTGGAGTATATGAACTTCCATGGGGTACTAAAATTAGTGAACTGCTCGAAATAGTAGGGGGCGAAAATGCTAAGGCCGTGCAGGTTGGCGGCGCCTCTGGAAGCTGTATCCCAAGATCTCAATTTGACAGAACACTGGCTTATGAGGATGCTGCTACAGGCGGCTCTATCATTATTTTCGATAAAAACAGGAGTATGCTTAAAGTCCTTAAAAACTTCATGGAGTTCTTTGTCGAGGAATCCTGCGGACAGTGCACTCCTTGCCGCATTGGCAATGTGAAGCTTCTTGAAGGTATAAAAGATATTGAAAGGCGCAATTATACATTCAGCTATATTAATAAGCTAAAGGACCTTGGAAGGACTATGCAGGTCGCTTCTAAGTGCGGATTGGGTCAGTCAAGCCCGAATGCATTTATTTCAATTTTAGAGAACTTCAAAGAGGAAATATTTAATTATAATGGATTCGGAGGAACTAATGGAAAGTAGTAAAGATAATCTTAGAGCTCCGGTTAGCCAAAAACCGCATGTTATTGAAAAACCAAAAGATACAAGCGGTATTGGAGGAATGATTACAGTTGAGATCAATGAAAAGAAAATTACTGTTCCTCTGGGTACTACAATTCTGGAAGCTTGCAATGATAATCAGATCCATATTCCTACGCTTTGCCACCATAGCGACCTGTGCATTGCTGGCGTTTGCCGCATTTGCGTTGTCGAAGTTGAAGGAATGCGCACACTCCAGGCTGCATGCGCTTTTCCTATAACGGCTCCTCTTAAAATTAAAACCTCTACTCCTATGGTCAGAAAGGCAAGAAGACATATTCTTGACCTTATGCTAAGTGAGCACTATGGCGAATGCTATTCCTGCTTTAGAAACCAAAACTGCGAGCTTCAGGCCCTGGCTAAGGAATATGGCGTCGATGAGTATACCTTTGGCCATGTAAATACTCCCCGCTATGAGGTCGACCGCTCTTCTGCCTCTGTAATTAGAGATATGAACAAATGTATACTTTGCAAGAGATGCGTCCGTACTTGTATCGATCTTCAGGAAGTTGGCGTTCTTGAAGCCATCAACAGGGGACACGAGACGCATATAGGCACGTTCTTAGATAAACCTCTTGCTGATGTGATCTGCATCAACTGCGGGCAGTGCATTAACCGCTGTCCTACCTCTGCTCTTAGGGCCAATGACCCATCTGATGAGATCTGGGCTGCAATTGATGATCCAACCAAACACGTTGTTATTCAGACAGCTCCTTCTCCAAGAGCTGGAATTGGTGAGGAATTTGGACTCGAACCTGGCCATTCCTTAACAGGCGAAATGAATACAGCTTTAAGAAGAATTGGCTTTGACAGGGTTTTTGATACTAACTTCACTGCTGACCTTACAATTATGGAAGAGGGAACTGAACTTCTTAATAGACTTAAAAAAGTTATTGTAGATAAAGACACAACAGTTAAACTTCCACAGTTTACTTCCTGCTCACCCGGATGGGTTAAATTCATAGAGCACTTCTATCCGGAATACCTTGATTACCTTTCAACTGCTAAATCGCCTCAGCAAATGTTTGGTGCGGTTATTAAGACTTTCTACGCTCAGGAAACAGGCATCGATCCTAAAGATATTGTATCTGTTGCCCTTATGCCTTGCTCAGCTAAAAAGTTCGAATGCAATCGCCCTGAAATGAGGGACTCTGGGTTTAAGGATGTTGACTATGGACTGACTACACGCGAACTGGCAAAGATGATAAAAGAAGCCGGCATTTATCTTCCTGAGATGCCAAAGAGCCATTTTGACGAGCCTTTCGGTGATGCCTCTGGCGCTGGACTTATATTTGGTGCAACTGGCGGTGTTATGGAAGCTGCCCTTAGAACCGTCTATGAACTTGTAACTGGCAGAGAGGTCCCCTTTACTAATCTGAATATCGAACCTTGCCGTGGCTTCGACGGCATTAAGCAGGCCTCAGTATTACTTGAAAATTGCAAAGATGAGTACTCTTTCTTAGAGGGAGTTGAAGTTAAATTTATCGTTGCTCATGGAACTGCTAATGCTAAAAAAGTAATGGAACTGCTTAGAAAAGGACTCCTCTCAGATGTTCACTTTGTTGAAATAATGGCTTGCCCTGGTGGATGTATTGGCGGTGGCGGTCAGCCAATTCCAACTTCAGAAGAAATCAGAAAGAAAAGGGCAGAGGCCATCTATGCAGAAGATGAATCTCTTACTCTAAGGAAATCTCATGAAAATCCACATGTTCAATATATATATGAGAAATTCCTTACCGAAGGGCCTTGCAGCCATAAATCACATGAACTTTTGCATACTCACTATACTAAACGTGGGAGGTTTATAGCTTAGAGACCTGGATTTATTAAGATTATAAAAAAAGTAGTGCCACTTCCACTTTTTTATTGGGGGAGTGGCACATTTTATTTAAATATTTATTCAAATTGCTGAAAAATATTAATATATAAATAAAATTTTTCTTGTATAAAACCTCTATTTGTACTAAGTTGCGATCCGTAGACACAGGATTGGATAAAATTTACGTTTTTTAGCATGGTACAATTAGAAGAGGATAAACTTAAAGAATTATTTTACCGCATCAAATTGGGTGATGATTCTGCATTTGAAGAATTCTTCATTATGTACCAACCTTCTGTTTTCAGGTTCTTATATCGCTATACAGGTGATACTCAGGCTACAGATGATATACTTCAGGATACATTTATCAAGTTCTGGGAAGTAAAGGAAAAACTTGATCTTTCCTCTTCACCTAATGCTTTGCTCTATAAAATTGCCCGTAACCTTGCAATTAATTATATAACCAGGAAACCTCCCGTCCAACCTTTGTATGATTCGAATGATGTTTTGGTAAATATTTTTATTAATCCTGAAAAGGAATATGAACAGGCTTTCTTAATGGATGATTACCAGAAGGCAATTAATACTCTTCCGGAAAGATGCCGCGCTATTTTTATTCTGAGCAGATATGAAGGCTTTAGCTACTCTGAGATAGCTGCAATGCTTGAAATTTCTCTTCAGACTGTGAAAAACCAGATGAATAAGGCAATCTCTATCCTAAAAAAACGCCTCTCCTCACATCTTGACTAATTAACTGATAACTAGATTATTTTCGAAAATTATTATAAAAGATTTTTATAGTACTTTTTTTTTTACCTGGTGTAATAAAGGTATATAAAATAAAGAAAAAGGCCAATGAAGGTATTCCCCAAAACCGTTGATTCACAATTTCTGGTCAGAGTTATTAATAATGAAGTCAGTCCTGAGGAAAAAGAGTTCTTTGAAAGCTGGCTTCTTGAATCAGATGCCAATAAAGAAGAATTCGGAAATTTTGTGTTGCTCTGGGATAAAGCTGGTAATGCCAGGATCCCTGATCCTCCGGATGCAAAACAGCAATTCGATTCTATTAAAAATAAATTAAAAAATAAGACTGATCAAAAATATTTTAATTCTCCGGCTCTTTATAAGCCGGAATCGGAAAGTTCACCAATTGTTCAATTGCCTGCGGAAAATCTGAAGGTTCAGTATAGAAAAGAATTCTTTTTGAGTATTCTTTCCTGGACCGGTAAAGCTGCTGCAGCTGTTGTTGTACTGTTTTTAACCTGGTATTTGATTGCTCATAGTAACGATCAAATATTAGTTAGTCCCTCTTCCGTTGCCTCTGAGAGCAGGGTAACTAAGGTTGAAAAGGTTACATTAAGAGGTGAAAAAAGTACTGTTACACTTTCTGATGGAACGATTGTTTATCTGAATAGTAATAGCAGACTAACATATCCTACTGCCTTTGGCGGCAGAACAAGAGAAGTTGAACTTATTGGAGAAGCTTACTTTTCAGTTGCACACGATAAAACAAAACCATTTCTGGTTCATACTGGAACAACTATTACAGAGGTTGTTGGTACGGAATTTAACCTGAAATTCCGTTCAAATAAATTGAACCTGGTCGTGGCTCAGGGAAAAGTAAAAGCTTATAGAGAAAGTTCCGATAATTATGTTAGCCTCACAAAAGGTATGATGACTTCTTTTGTCGCTGATAAAGGTTTTAGCAAACCTGAAAAGGTTAATACTAAACAATATACCGCTTGGAGGGAGAATAAACTCTCTTTTGTTCATGCTCCGCTTCATGAGGTAATGAATGAAATCGAAATGTACTATAATGTACAAATTATTTACGCTAATAAAGCAATTAAAAATAAAACTCTAACGGGTATCTTTGATGCCGATTCCCTTGACCATGTATTATCAATGATCTCGCTAACTATGGAAATGAATATATGCAGGGAAGGTAAAAAAGTAATTGTTAATTAATTCAAAAGGGATTACAGGAATATCAAAATGAGGTTTTTTAAAATCTCCTTAGTGTGGACTTCAATATTTGTTTCATTTGTGAGCTTTTCTTTTGCCCAGGAATCGGAAAATGTTCTAGATGAAAGCATGAAAATTGGATCGTTAAAAGCTGATGATGACCTTGAAGGCGATAATTTGCTTTCTATCTCTGCTTTTGCTCCAAGTACATGCCTGAATACTCCGGTTTCAGTTTCTCTGGTAAATGAAAGATTGGATGATGGTCTGCAGCTTATTGCAAAAAAAACCGGAATCAAATTTCTCTATAATGATGCATTAGTGGAAAATCTGACCGTTAATTGCGGATGCCATGCTCAGCCACTTAAAGAAGTCCTTGACATAGTTCTTGCTGACAAAGGAATTTCTTATAAGGAATTTAAAAATGGACAGATTGTTTTATTCAAATCTGCTCCCGTTGCTGAAAAAAATGGAATCCTAAAGGGTGAGGTTAAAGATGAAAAGGGTGAACCGCTTTTTGGCGCTACTATTATCGTCTCTGGTACCCACTATGGTGCAACTACAGATCTTACTGGAAAATTTACTATAAAAAATCTTAAACCGGGTAATTATACTATTGTTGCTTCTTTTGTAAGCTATCAGTCTGTTGAAAAGAAAGTTACTATTCACGATGGTAAAACTATAGATATAGATTTTGTTCTTAAACCTACCGCTTTTCAGATAGGTGGAATTGAAGTCGTTGGTAAAACAGAGCTTCTTCCAACTGACGTCTCAACAAAGACTACTATCTCAAGCGGTGAAATTGAACATTATCAGGCCTCAAGTATTAAAGATGTTTTGGACCTTGTTCCTGGCGTTCAGATGAAAGATAATCCAGGTATAGGTAAAACTGGTATGGTCGCTATCAGGCAGGTCTCAAAAAATGGAGCTGAAAGTGATTATGCTTCTACTTTAGGTACACTGGTTGTTGTCGATGGCGCTCCGGTTTCTAATAATGCTAACATGCAGTTTGAAAAAAGCACCGGCTCAAATACAGGCGGATCTAACGTTGGCGGAGGAATTGACCTTAGGACAATCCCTGCTGATAATATTGAATCAATTGAAATTGTAACTGGGTTGCCTTCAGTAAGATATGGCGATGTTACAGAAGGATTGATAAATATTAAAACAAAGATCGGCTATCAGCCTAACCGCCTTAAAATAAAGCAAAACCCCGATACTAAAGAAGCTAATCTGGGTGGAGGCTTTGCCTTAGGTACAGACGGTCTTAACTATAACGTAAATTATGCAAGAAGCGAAAGAGATATCAGAAAAACTGGCGATGAATTTGCCAGACTTACTGGACAGATCATCTATAGCCAGGTAATTGATGACCTTACAATAAACCACAAGTTTTCAGGTCAGCAGATCTTTGATGATGAGGCTCCTAAAGGTGATGCCTATCAGACTAAGAATTATAACAAGAGCTTCTCTCTTGGTTATAATAACTGGGGAAAATATAATATTTCGGAAAATTCTTCCAGCCTGGAATATAACCTCTGGCTTAACTACAGGCATGAAAATTCAATGAAATCTAAACTGGTCCAGTCCGACCTCAGAATCTTACCCAATGGCGATACTGTCGGTGCTTATATTGGTAAGGTTGAAACAAGAGGACGCGAGTGGAATGTTGGCGGCCGCCTTGAATGGAATAAAGTCTTGTTTACAGGCGATGTCGTTCATAAAGTGCTTTGTGGAACTGACCTTCAGTATAATGCCAATACAGGCGATGGCGTAGTGGTTGACTCTGTTTTTAATTACTATGGTATGGAATCAGGAAGAAGATCTTACTCATTTAAGGATATTCCAGGACAAGCACTTGCTAGTATCTATAGCGAAGATAAAATGACATGGCATTATGGTTTTGATTTTAACCTTATGCTTGGTTTTAGATATGAAATGTACAGACCCTTTGAGTTTAATGCAAAAGGACTGTGGGGCGATGGTGATCTTGTTAGATCTCATCAGGGATCTTTCTTTAACCCACGCATGAACATGCTGATCTATTTCTCTAAAGTAAATCAGCTTAGACTTAGTGCAGGAACCTCCTCAAAGTCACCGGCAATGAGCTATCTTTATCAAAGACCAGATGTTTTTTTGTGGCGCAATCCTGACAATAATCACAATTATTATTTCTCTTTCGATCGTACGGCTCCTAACCTTAAAGGCTACAGAGAAACTCAATATGAGATTGCCTATGACCACAAGCTCTTTGATTTTATAGGAACATCAATTACTGCTTATTATAAAGACAGAAAAGATGAAAATGAAACTCAGACTGTTCCTATTTATTATGTGTCGAATACTAACAATAAGACTACTGCTTATTATGTAAACTACAGCAGTGTATATGGAAATTATGGCCGCACACTTACAAAGGGACTTGAGTTTACTTTGCGCTCTAACAGGATAAAGCCACTTAATATGAACTTAGAGGTAAATGGAGCTTATAGTTATAGTAATGCTTCAACAGGAACATTAAAATATGATTCACAACCAGAAGCTATAAAAGGACAAATTCCAAATGGAAAGGTTCCTGGCGCTCAGGATACTCTGATCGGCTTTTGGTATCCTGATGGCAGCCAGTGGAGTGATAGGTTCCAGCTGAACTACTATCTAAAATATACACTGCCTGCTTTAGGTCTCTGGGTGACTTTGCGCGCTGAACAGGTTGTATTTGAAAGAAATCAGGACAACACTCTTGAACCTGAGGATTATAATCTTCTTACTGCCGATGGAAAAATAAATTACGATTTCCAGAGGTCAATTAAACGTAAAGAAGCAAAATGGTTATTTAATATTAATATCAGCAAATCCCTGTTCAAAGGTGCTGAAGTCTCTTTCTATGTAAATAATCTCTTTGATGATCCGGCTATCAGGAGAAATTATAGCTCTCCTGCAACTTATACAGAGGAGATCAGAAATCCTTCTTTGTTCTATGGAATTGAGTTTAGTTGTATAGTTGATGAATTGTTCACAGGAGGTAAAGATTGAAAAAGATACTATTTGTTCTGGCAGCTAGCTTGCTGGCCCTCTTGGGAGGTTGTTCTGAAAAGCCTCCTGTTACTCCTGATGGAGAATCCAGGATTATATTAAAAGCCCTTTGGAATAAATCTCTTGATTCTATTCCTGATTATGCTCCTATGCAGAATGCAAAGGTTATTTTAACTTCTGAATATGGCAGCATGG
>JAUZPB010000038.1 GCA_030706145.1 Bacteroidota bacterium | reverse complement strand
TGCGAATACCATATTACATACAAATGTAAAGGGAAAATCCTGACCTAAATACATAAAATCTACATTAACATAAATATATGAAGGATAATTAAGTTTCATAATTCATCGTATTTCCCTATACTATTAAAAAGCACTGTGTAAGAAAGTATAACAATATGGACAATATATCCAGCAGTAATGTACAAACACCTAATACGCCTGAAAAAGAAAAATCAGCTTTTAGTATAACTTCAATATTAAAAAAACTTGGCCCCGGTCTTATAACCGGAGCCTCAGATGACGATCCGAGTGGTATTGCTACATATTCTCAGGTGGGAGCACAATTTGGTCTTTCGATCCTATGGACTTCACTTTTTTCTTATCCACTAATGGTTACAATCCAGGAAATAAGTGCCCGTATTGGACGTGTTTCGGGACGAGGAATTGCAGGAAATATTCGCCATCATTATTCTTTATTTCTAAGCTTTCTTGTCGTAGGCCTGATGGTAATTGCAAATGTAATAAACATTGGAGCCGATATTGCAGCTATGGGAAGCTCATTGAAATTACTTATTGGGGGACCAGCACTTTTATATTCGGTTTTGTTCTCTGTGTTTTCTGTATATCTCCAGGTTTTTGTCCCATATCGAACATATGTTAATTATTTAAAGTGGCTTACTCTTGTCCTTCTCTCTTATATTATTACTGCCTTTATGATAAACCTGCCATGGCCGCAGGCTTTTCTAAGCACAATAAAACCTTCAATAATATTTAAACCGGAATACTTAACCTCAATAACTGCAATTCTTGGTACGACTATTAGTCCCTATTTGTTTTTCTGGCAATCTTCTCAGGAAGTTGAGGAATTAAAGATAAATCCTGAGGAAATTCCTGTAAAAAAAGCTCCTGAGCAGGCTGGCTACCAGATTAAAAGAATTAAAGTGGATACATATATTGGTATGGCCTTTTCCAACCTGATAGCTTTTTTTATAATGCTGGTTGCTGCAACAACATTGCATACTCATGGAATGATGGATATTAATACAGCTGCTGAAGCTGCTGAGGCACTGCGCCCTTTCGGAGGAAAATTAACTTTCCTTCTGTTCAGTCTTGGTATTGTTGGAACAGGACTCCTTTCTATTCCGGTTTTGGCTGGATCTGCAGCTTATGCAGTAGGTGAGGCTTTTCATTGGAAGATAGGATTAAATAGAAAACCCAATAAAGCAATGAACTTTTATGGCATTATTACAGCAGCTACGTTTTTAGGTTTGGCACTTGATTTTTCACCGATTAATCCAATAAAAGCTCTTTACTGGGCTGCTATTATTAACGGTATCGCTGCGGTTCCTATAATGATAATAATGATGCTAATGTCCAGTAATAAAAAAGTAATGGGTGAGTTTACAATATCGAGATCCCTCAAAATAATGGGATGGATCTCGACTATTGTAATGCTTTTGGCAGCCTTAGGTCTTATCATTAGCTGAAAATTACTGCTTTATTCATTTTGTAAATATCCAAAAAGTCCATGATTCTCCTCTCCTGGGCCGGCTGTAAAGTATATCCTTTCCAAAATTGGGGTCATGATCTTCTGATTCATATATCCTTCTTCATTTACAGAATATATGGCCCAGAGCCCATCTATTGTAATTGGATTATTCTTTGTGTCTTTAAGTGGCCCAAGGAAATTTCCTTCTATATCAAACATATTAATTCTTCCATCACCAAAGTTCCCGATTAGTATTTTGGCTGACTGTTTGTTGAAGATATCTGGAGCGAGCGTCATCCCCCATGGAGAATTAAGTGGACCATGAGAAATTAACCTCGTAATTAAACGGCCTCCAGTTGTAAAGACATCTACAAAACCATTTCCTGGCCCTTTTTGATCATCTTTGTTTTCTGGTGGTTGCTGCTTTGCGTAGCTAACAAAAATCTTGTTGTGTATAGTCTTGATGTTAAAAGGAGCAAATCCTGCAGGGATGTTATTATCCTCAAATGACATTTTAGTAACGAGTTTGAAATTCCGATCGAAAACATCTATGCGGGCTTGCTTAAAGTTTGTAGCATATAAAAATGGTTCGCCTTGATGAATTGCAATATCAACACCTTTATATACTGCTTCTTTAGATGATTGATCTGCAGCTACAACAGCCATCGTTCCTGAACTTGGTCCCCATACCGATACTATACCGTCTTCTCCTACAAAAATAAATTTGCTGGGTTCATTATTTGGGGGAATCCTGAAGTCTTGAGTGAAATTATAGACTACACCTGACGGGGTTCCACCTGGTGCATTATTAACAGTTGGAATTGTAACCGGGGCTAAGGTTTGATTTCCCATATTATCATAGACTACAGATAACCCGGTCCCATTTGCAGATATCCAGAAATTGCCCGTTGGACTAACAGCTAAACCCCATGCGTTTACTAAATTGGGATCAATTCTGGCAGCAGAAAATCCTGATATGTCTGAAACTAAATTTGTCTGCTGATAGGCATTCTTCTCATTTTCACCATTCGTTTTATTTAACTGAGTATTCCCAGTCTTATCAGATGTGCCTGGAGTGACTGTAGGAGCGTTGTCAGTGCACCCTGAAATTATAAGTATAAGAAAAACAACTATTGAT
This sequence comes from Bacteroidota bacterium, assembly GCA_030706145.1. Lineage (GTDB taxonomy): Bacteria > Bacteroidota > Ignavibacteria > Ignavibacteriales > SURF-24 > JAUZPB01. Next base: position 33,965 of record JAUZPB010000038.1, on the reverse strand, counting down.
GCGAAGATAAGCTGATGATTTTTCTTGATCATAATACCTCCTTTATCTATGAAATAATTTTACTACTTCTTTTTGTCCTGATAATTCTAACCAAAGAAGTATCACTTTTACCATATACAATGTACCTTATTGAGTCAAGTCACTAAAATGTGCATGACAATATATAGGAGGGATTTGTATTTAATATGCAAGGTGCAAGGTCCTTTTTCTTGCAAGTCAGATTGTAGGATTGCTAAAAAATAATTGTATTTTTATAATATAGATGTGTTTACACCAAACCTGAAACTGCTTCTATCTATGTGAGTAAGCCTCCATGCAAATTCAAGACTGACAGGCAAAAAGGAATATCCAAAACTGAATCCGGTTTCTAATAATGGTTTTTCTAGGACTGTAAATTCCACAGGCATAATTGCAGCAGACTTTTCAGACATATTTTTCCAGGCGGCATTAAAAAAAGAATTTAGGCTTATATTGCGGAGAATTGAAATTGGAAATAGTCTATAAATTTCTTTTCTGAAATTATATTCTAATGTCATTGAAACTACCTGATCTCCAAACAAAGTACCTACACCTATTGTTCTGAAGGTATGAGTCCTGCCCGTTGCACTAATATTACCAGCAAGCGCATATTGCATCTGCATGGGAACAGGACCATTCGAATAAACTCCATTTATTGCTATTCCTAAAGTTGATGTGCCGAAAGTATTTATCTCTCCAAGTAGATTAGCCCCATATGATATAAAGCCAATACCACTTCCAAGATACTTGGGATCAGAGATCAGTATGCCAGCTCCATAGCTTAAGAAAGAATGCCCGTCAGCAGTTTTTCTTTTTAGGTTATCTTCTACAACATTATTTCGAAAGTCAAAGTTTACTCCCAAACTAATTGTATTTAACCGTACATCATAAATTGGCGGATTTACAGAGTCGGAAAAGCTAAAGCTATTGTTGCTATTTCTGTAACTATGCCGAATGTTGTTTCCAAAAAGAGAGAAAGTAGTATTTGTGTGGGCAGAATGATCCACATGATTAGAATATGATAAATAAACATCCATGAAGTGTGTCATCTCAACATCAGTTCGAATATCAAAGCCACTAGTGTAATAGTAATTTCTTATATCACGACGGGATAAAAGCGAGAGAATTGTTGTAGTTATTGAGTTATATATGTTGGATGAAGCAAAAAGAATTGCAAGCTTGTTATAGGCGCTAAAGGAAAGCTTTGCCGTGTTTCTGTTATTAAGATAATAAGAAGCTGAAAGGCTTTCCTTAAATTTTTTGTCTGAAAAACCATTTGAAAGACTTATCTTTGCATCAAAAGTATTGTTAAACAGACCGTTGCCAACTCCAGTAACACCAATAGTATGTCCTTCAACGTGATTAAACTGGTAAATTCCGCTCAGCCCGCTCAGTGAATAATGTTCACTTAATTGATATTGAGGAGCCAAAATTCTTTTTGCTGCACTGGTATATCCTTTCGACTTGGATCTCATACTGTCCAGGCTTTCCTTGGCAACCTCTTCTTCTTGTGTAAAAGGCATTGCTTGCAATTCTCCCCCAAAAAGCGTGTCTTTTTTTGCATCCAATTGTGGTAGAGTTTCATTGGAAGTAATAGATCTCTCATCGTTTAAGTTAATTTTATAGTCACCCATTAAAGAGCTTAGTTCATATTGAATTTTAATAATCCCCATGTAGTTTGATATTATTGACATCCTGTAATCTACCGGTAAAATAGCCTTAATTTTATTTGGACTATATTGCTGTACAAGGGATATCTTTTCAAACATATTCCCAACATTTGCTGCCGAGTTTAGATCCGCTTCTATCTTTAATATATCGAAAGATCCTTCTTCAATATATAAAACTCCGATAAGTCCTGGATCATTTTTATCAATTGGTTCGAATTTGATCTTAAATACTCTTTTCTGATCAATTTGCAGTGTGTCTTCAAAGGAATATCTGTAATATCGAAGTGCGCTGTATGAAATAGGTCCTGGCAATGGTCTGTCAAAAAACAAAAGCTCGTCATTCATTATATTTTGAATACGCCTTGTCCCTAATAAAGTTAATAATGAAGGGGGTAAATAGTTGTGCTCCTTTTGATTTATTAGTGATTCTCTGTAGGAGGCCGGGCTATCATAAAAACCTTTGCTCATAAATTCATAAATACCATTAATCCTCATTGGCTTTTCTTGCCAGAGATTTGATATGAACTCTATAGCGTCCTTAAAAATACCTGGATCTACTCTGATTGATCCGCTGCCAATTCCAACTCCATCATTTTCGCGAACTACACACTTATTATAAGCACAGAATTCATAATTAGTAAGTTCCGCAAAACTTTTTTCTTTTTTTGATATTGCCGATTCGACTAAATTGGAAGCTGAAGAATATTTAGCGACCAATGACCTTTGGGGATGTAGTTCTGCAGGTCTAAGATAAATATCTAAACCAGCTTTGAGACTGGTGGAATCTATGTAGATTTGAAGTGTATCGGAGATGTAACCAATGTTTGAAATAATAAGTTCACCTTTGCCACTTGGAAGCTTTATTTCAAAAGAGCCTTCTGAATTTGCGCTTGTGGCTCTTGAAGAATCAGCTAGTTTAACAATAGAAGAGCTGATGCCTTTAGAGGTCACCCTGTCAATAATTCTACCTTTTAATTTTATCTCCTGTCCAAAACAAGTACAAAATAGTAGAAAAATACTCGTAATTATTAAGCCCTTTTTGATATTCGATCCCCCTATTTGTCAAGGTAAGCGCGTTCTGTCTTTATTGGAATAATGCTATTATCTTTTTAACAATACATAATTTATAATGGTTGCATTCTAAAATAAATGAAAAAATAAAACTTCTGAAAGTGAAAAAAAGATTTCATAACTTTCAGCTTTAGTTAATTCTATTGTATAATAATTTCAATTAGAAGGGGAAAATGAAGAATTTATTGCTTCTTTCAGTACTTCTTGCTTATTGTTCGTGTGGCTACTGTCTTGCACAAGATCAAAGCTTTTATAAAAAGAAAAATTCATGGACTGAGACCATGATTGCTTCACGAATTGAAATTGATAAACAGTTAAATAAAATTAAAGGGAATGCACAACTGGTGCTAAGTAACTGGTTTAGCGTTGGCCCTATTGAAGGTAAATCAGATAGTTCTTTCTCCGAAGCTTTTGCTCCTGAGCCTAAATTCGGATTAAAAGATGAATATGAGAATGGGAAGTATAGGTGGACTGAACGTCCCGAATGGAAAGATGGCGTAGTTAATGATTTTCCTGAAATAAACAACAGTGCAGTCTACTTGCAGCGCACTATAAATTACATTAAAGACACATCTGTCGTATTTTATTTCGGAAGTGATGATGGACTTAAAGTTTGGCTAAATGGAAATCCTGTATTTGAAGATAATGCAAATCGTGCTTGCAGGATAAATCAGGATAAAGTCGAATTAAATCTAAAAAAAGGGAAAAACACTCTTGTTATTAAAATTAACAATAACAAAGGTGGTGCAGGATTTTATTTTTCGACTGTAGAGTCATATCCGAAGGATCAATTATGGAAGTACGTAGAAAGAGATTTTACTAAACCTGAAGAGATTAAGGAAATAATTTGGGAAAAGCAGGATAGCATTTGGAATGTTGAACTTAAGGAAGGTAATTATTCATCTCTTGCAAAAGGATATCTCGAAATTGTAAACGAGATTTATTCCGGCAATAAAAAGAAAGTTGAAAAAGAGTCATCTAATGTCAAAACAATTGCAAAGCTACTTTCAATTCGCAAAGAATATATTAAGGCGAGATTAAGTGAATATCAGGTGCTTACGCCAAAGCCTTCAAATAAACCCAAAATTAATGGAGCAAAAGTATACGGCGTAAGACCTGGCTCTCCATTCCTCTACAAAATTGCTGCAACTGGTAAACGTCCTATGGAATTTAGCGTCTCTAATCTTCCTTCTGGACTTCAACTTGATAAGAATACTGGTATTATTACTGGGACTCTGAATGAAAATGGAGAATATACTGTTACCTTAATGGCCAGAAATAGTTTGGGTAAAACAGAAAGAAAATTTTCAATAATTTGCGGGGACCGTATTGCATTAACCCCTCCTATGGGATGGAATAGCTGGAACTGTTTTGCAGACGCTGTAAGTGATGAAAAAGTTCGTCAAGCTGCTGATGCAATGGTAAAAAGCGGACTTATAGATCACGGATGGACATATATTAATATAGATGATTTCTGGGAAAACAATCCACATTCCTCTAATCCGGCTTTGAAAGGTGAAGCAAGGAGTAAAGATGGGTTTATTAATACAAATGAAAACTTCCCTGACATGAAAGCTTTGAGTGATTATATACACGCAAAGGGCCTCAAAATGGGAATCTATTCTTCACCTGGCCCTCTTACATGCGGAGAATGTTATGCTAGCTTTGGCTTTGAAGACAAAGATGCACAAAAATATGGTCAGTGGGGAGTGGATTATCTGAAATACGATTGGTGTACATACGAAACTAAAGCTAAGGATCACAGCCTCGCTGAACTAATGAAACCTTACAATATAATGAGGACTGAACTTAATAAAATTAACAGGGACATAGTCTATAGTCTTTGTCAATATGGTATGGGAAACGTTTGGGAATGGGGAGATAAGGTCGGTGGTAATTGCTGGCGTACAACAGGAGATATCACTGATACATGGGCAAGCCTTTCTTCTATTGGCTTTAGTCAGGCTGGGCATGAGAAATTCGCAAAACCAGGAAATTGGAATGACCCGGATATGCTCATCGTAGGTATGGTCGGATGGGGTTCGAAACTTCATCCAACTAAACTAACTGCTAATGAACAGTATACACATATTAGCCTTTGGTGCCTCCTGTCTTCTCCTTTACTGATTGGATGCGATATGACACAACTTGATGATTTTACACTTAACCTCCTTACCAATGATGAGGTACTTGCTGTTAACCAGGATCCACTTGGAAAGCAGGCATCAAGAATATCTGTTAATGGCAACCTTGAAGTATGGGCAAAAGAAATGGAAGATGGTTCAAGGGCAGTAGGCTTATTTAACAGAGGAAATCATAAGGCCGGGATAACAACTGACTTTAAGTCTTTTGGCCTCCACGACAAATGTTTAGTGCGTGACCTTTGGAGACAAAAAGATTTGGGTAAGTTTGTAGAAACTTTTTCTGCTATTGTCCCAGCACATGGTGTTAAACTTATAAAGGTATCAGCATTAAAAGAGGTCACAAAAAAATGAGCTTATAAAAACCAGCGGCAAGTAACAGTAGATCTCGGTTACGCGCATACCGTATTTCTTTAATTAGCTTTAAGTTTACCTGTAATATTATAAAGTAAAGAATTATTGTGGCTTTTATTTAGGAGTTTAAAACCAAAATTGTCACTAATATTAGTCTTTGATTTTGAACTCCTTTTTCTATTGATGGGCTATCGTATGAGATCCTTAGATGTTTAGCTTTTTATAATAATGGAATAATTTCCTTTATTTCATTTAGCCGTCTATATGCTCCTGTAAAATCACAACTTTTTGTAAGTCCATTTGGAATTACAATGCATTTTATTCCAGCTGCAAGAGCTGAGGCTAAACCTCGTTGCGAGTCTTCAACAGCAATGCATTCTTCGGCCTTAAAGCCAGTCCTTTTTACGGCTAGTTGGTATGGTTCAGGATCTGGTTTTGATTTTTTATAATCACCGCTTGCTATGACAAAATCAAAGTAATTAAGTAATCCTGTCGTACTATGGATTATCTGAAAATGTTCTTTCTTCGAGCTTGTAACTACACCCATCTTATATTTCCCGTGGAGTTCATTTAAGACTTCCTTAACCCCGGCAATAGGTGCTATGCCTTTACTAAGGAAACTGCTGTAGATTGCATTGCGCTCATTTCTGAAGCTCTGTACTTCTTCAGATGTAAATCCCTTTTCTTCGAGAAGATGCCAAGCTCCTTTTGATTTGATAAGAAAAAGCTCAATGTAGTTTTCTTCACTTAAAGTAAGGCCGAGCTTTTCAAAGACCTGTTTTGTTGCAAGATAGTATAGGTGCTCTGTATCTACCAGTATGCCGTCGTTGTCCAAAAGTATTGCTTTAACCATTCGCCTTCTTTTAGATTTTTCAAAATAATTAAAATTAAGGATACTTAGAAATCACAATATTTACAAATATTTATTTAAGTACTAATTCATTGTTGTTCTCTTAACTTCTCCAAATTTATTTTCCAGATAGGATAGTACAGTGGCAACCGGCAGGTTTAGTATACTGGATGTTTCTCCGCTAGAAAAGACTCCGGTTGAGTAGCCGGAGTCTTTAACAGCTTATTATAATGAACTACTTTGTATTTCCATTCCATGCCTTTAGGTAAAGCTCTTTGATTTCCGAAATAAGAGGGAATCTCGGATTACCACCTGTACACTGATCATCAAAAGCAAGCTCTGAAAGTTCATCTATCTTTGCCATAAATTCAGCTTCATTTACTCCTGCTTCCTTTATTGATAAAGGTATATCAAGGGCTTTTTTTATCTCTTCGATCTTTGCGATAAGTGCGTCTATCTTTGCCGCTGGTGTGCTGCCCTGAAGCCCAATGTAGTCGGCAATTTTTCCATAGCGTTCGATTATCAAAGGATATTTATACTGGGCAAATGCTGCCTGTTTTTTAGGAACATCTGTAGCATTATATCTGATAACTTGGCTAATTAGTAATGCGTTTGCCAATCCATGTGGAATATGGAATGCTGCTCCAAGCTTATGCGCCATTGAATGACATACTCCCAAAAATGCATTTGCAAATGCCATTCCTGCCATTGTTGCTGCGTAGTGTACTTTTTCTTTTGCCTTCAGATCTGCAGCTCCCTTCTTGTATGAATCTGGTAAGTATTTTACAAGAAGCCTGACTGCCTCAAGGGCTTGACCATTTGTATATTCATTTGCAAAGATTGAAACATAGGCTTCAATTGAATGTACTATTGCATCAATCCCTGAGAATGCTGTTAGGCTTTTGGGCATGCTCAAAACCAACTCTGGATCTACTATTGCCATATCTGGAGTAAGTTCATAATCTGTAACAGGATATTTAATTCCCGTTGCATCATCTGTAACAACAGCAAATGGAGTTACTTCACTTCCTGTACCACTTGTTGTTGGAATAGCTATCATCATCGATTTTTTTGGCTTTTCCGGTACATTGTAAATTCTCTTACGAATGTCCATAAACCGCTGTGCAAGTCCTTCAAAGGTTATCTCAGGATGCTCATACATTGCCCACATTATTTTAGTAGCATCTATGGGAGATCCTCCACCCATTGCAATCAAAACGTCTGGACGGAAAACTTTTATTCTTTCTAAACCTCTTGTTACTGTACTTAACGTAGGATCAGGAGCAACTTCAGAGAACACTTCGCATTCAATTTTTAATTCTTCTAATACTCTGATTACTCGGTCTGAATAACCAAGATCAAACAAAGATTTATCCGTTACAATAAAAACTCTTTTCCTTCCTGCCAATTCCTGAAGCGCGATGGGAAGACATCCGTATTTGAAATATATTTTTGGTGGAACGCGGAACCATAGCATGTTTTCTCTTCGCTCTGCTATTGTTTTTATATTTATTAAATGCTTAATACCAACATTTTCACTCACAGAATTACCTCCCCATGAACCGCAACCAAGAGTTAAACTCGGTTCAAGTTTGAAATTATAAATATCGCCTATTGCACCTTGAGAAGCTGGCGTGTTTATTAACACACGTCCTGTTTTTAAGCAGGTCCCTACATAATCTATTCTGTCTTTGTTTCTGGCCTCTGTATATAAAACAGATGTATGCCCTAGTCCGCCAAATCTTACAAGTTTATCTGCAATACTTACTGCGTCTTTGAAATCTTTTGCCCTGTAAAGAGCTAATGTTGGAGACAATTTTTCGTATGAGAAAGGTTCATCTTTCCCAACGCTACTGCACTCTGCTATAAGCGCTTTAGTATCCTTAGGAACCTTAATTGAAGCCATCTTGGCTATTGTCTCAGCACTTTGCCCAACTATATCAGCATTTATCTTTCCATCAGATAAAATTACTTTACCAACTTTCGCTTTTTCTTTATCATTTAATATATAAGCTCCTCTTGCAATGAATTCATCGTGTACCGCCTGGTAAACAGAATCGACTACTACAACTGATTGTTCACTTGCGCATATTACTCCATTGTCAAATGTCTTGGAAATCAAAATGCTAGATACGGCCATCTTCAGATGTGCTGTTTCGTCTATGATCGCTGGAGTGTTGCCTGCTCCTACTCCAAGTGCTGGCTTTCCACTTGAATAAGCAGCTTTTACCATTCCAGGTCCGCCAGTGGCAAGAATAAGACTTATCTTAGGATGTTTCATTAACCTGTTGCTAAGATCTATTGTTGGCTCATCGATCCAACCTATAATATCTTCTGGCGCGCCGGCTTCAACGGCTGCTTTTCTTACAATTTCTGCTGCCATTATTGTACACTTCTTTGCTCTTGGATGAGGCGAAAAGATTATTGCATTCCTTGTCTTTAGCGCTAGTAATGCCTTAAATATTGCTGTCGAGGTAGGATTTGTTGTTGGTATTACGCCTGCAATTATTCCAATTGGTTCGGCTATTTTTTTTACACCATATGTTCCATCTGACTCAATAACACCGCATGTCTTTTCATCTTTGTACCGGTTATATATATATTCAGATGCAAAATGGTTTTTGATTACTTTATCTTCAACAATACCCATTCCGGTTTCTTCACAAGCAGCTTTTGCAAGTTCAATCCTCATACTGCTTGCTGCAAGCGCTGCTCTTCTAAAAATGCTGTTTACTGCTTCCTGTGAAAAACTTGCATATTGCTCTTGTGCCTTTGCAACTCTTTCAATTAAGCGTTCAAGTTCTTCAGGATTCTTTACATATGTTTTATCGCTCATTTTATTTCCTTTCCGGCATAAAATTATGCCATATAGATTTTTAGTCTTAATTGTTGTTGTTTGAATTAAGAAATCGAGGTGTTTTTTCTTAGCTTATGCTTAACCTATTTCAGCTTTGAAAATGGAATCGGCTTTTTCTGCTAGACGTTCAACACTCCGCGCGGCATTATTTGAATTAACAATTGTCCCTGGCCCTGCTATGCATCCGCCTTCGCAGGTCATTACTTCAATAAAATTTCCTGGTTTCTGATTTATTAGTTTTCCCGGCAGCTGTTTTAATTCGCGCCGGTTGTAACCATTTACTATGTAAGGCCTAAAATTAATATTTGGATTTATACAATAACCTACAGCTCCTGCAACTCCTCCTGAAACAGCAAACAGTAATGATTCTTTTGTCGCAGGTTTCATCAGTTCTACTGCCTCACACTCACCAACGTTTATACCTTTTGAAATAAATAGAGAATCCAACTCTACAAATGTCAAGGTATAATCAATATATCCTGAGTTGAAAGCTTCACTTCTTTTGGCTAGACATGGTCCTATAAAAACTGTTTTTGCTGTAGGATATTTTTCTCTTGCATTCCTTCCTGCAAATATCATAGGTGATGGCGTATTGGAAACATAAGGCTGAAGCTTAACAATGTGTTTGTTTACTGCCAATACATAAGCCGAACAGCATGAACTTGTCATGAATTGCTGGCCGTTTACCATCCTTTCCTGGAATTCATTTGTCTCTTCTATCGCAGTCTGTTCTGCCCCATGGGCAACTTCTAAGACTGAAGAAAATCCTAATTTCATCAGCGCACTGTGCAACTGTTCCATAGAACCGGAGAATTGTCCTGCTATTGAGGGAGCAATAAGTGCTACTACAGGTTCACCTTCTGAAAGAGCTTGCAGAACTTTAATCAGTTGTGACCTTTCAGCTATTGCACCAAAAGGACACGCCTGCAGACATTTCCCGCATAGAATGCATTTATTATCATCTATTTCTTCCTTCCCACTTTGATCTTTCGTAATAGCTCCTGTGGGGCAGGATTCTTCACATGGAATCGGAACCCGGATTATTGATCTATATGGGCATACAGTCATGCACTTGCCACATCCTACGCATGAATCTGAATTAATTATTGCTTTGCCGTTTATAAACGATATTGCTTCTTTTGCACAACTTGTTGTACATGGACGTGCTACGCAGCCTCGGCATCCGTCTGTAACGTGATAATGTGTCTTTATACAAGCACTGCATAAATCTGAAAATATTGTTAGATAGGAATCTTTTACATGACTGTTTAACGCTTCTTTTGCATACTCTGAAAGTGGTGTTAGCTCATCTTCTTCATCCTCAACTCCTAAACCTAATGCAGCCATTATCCTGTATTTTATCATTTCTCTGTCTTTATAAATGCAGCAGCGAGATAATTCACTCCCGTTCTTAGGGCGCATTTCAAGGGGGATCCTGTCTATCTTCTCATTTAACTTGTTTTCAAAAAATGCTTCAGCTATCCTTACGTATATCTCTCTTCTGATCTTTACTAGACTACTCTCCATAGTTTAACTCCGGAGAAACCACTTCTATTTCAGAATTGCTCTTCTTAAAACACATTATTTCCATATAAATTGTAACTTTAACTATTTCCATTATTTTTAACTCTTTGATATTTATTAAACATAGTTCAGATTATTTCTTTTATTCTTCTTTCGCTTTTTTATTTGAGTTTCTTTTCATGTTTACTGATAGTACTGCAAGGCTTGAGGCAAGATCTTCACTGAGTACAGTAACATGTTCTGGTACTTTTAATTCGGTATTTGTGAAATTCCAAATCGCTTTTATTCCGGCTTTTACTAGAAAAGTTGCAGTTTTTTGTGCAACATCTTCAGGGATACAAAGCACGCCAATTTCAATATTAACTTTTTCTGTTATTTCAGTTAACTGTTCTATATTATAAACTTGTTTGTTATGGATTGTAGTACCTACTTTGTTAAGATCAGAATCAAATGCTGCAACAATGTTGTATCCATGCTTTTCAAGTCCACCGTAGCCTAGAAGGGCTCTACCGAGATTCCCGGCTCCAATTAAGAGTATGTTTGTTTGCCCATTTGACTGAATTAACTGCTCAATCCCATTTATTAATAATGGAATAGAATAACCAATCCTGGGCTTTCCTATAACACCAGTAAAAGCCAGATCTTTACGTACGGTTATAGGATCTATATTTAATTCATTCGCAATTTTATCAGAAGAAACAAAATCACGTCCAAGCGAAGATAAATCCCATAGTACTCTCAAATATTTAGGAAATCTTCTTATTGTGGGCAGGCGTAGCTCTTTTAATAAGCTCTCTGATGAAGCTTTGGTTTCATTGAATGTTTTATTAGCCCAGGAATTTGTTTCCATTTTTTATCCTTTTTCGATATAATATTGATAATTATTTATCGATATTTTGATATCGATAAATAATTATCAGAAGTGAAAAATGCAAGTTTTTTTCTCTTTTTTTTGCAAATTTTATCAAAAAAATAAATTTCTATCCGAAAATATGATTTTTCTGAAGCGAAGATACTTTGAGCTTTGGTTTTAGGGGGCTTTACTTTTATATATGGGCAGGCCCTTTATCTCTATTTCTTTTTGAGGGCCAAAATTGTAATATCATCTTTTAACTGAGCTTCACCGGACCATAAGGTGCTTTCTTTGCATATGTGAGTTATTGTTTCTTCTACTGATCTTTTTGCCGAATCTTTGAAGGACTTAATGACATTTTCTAAACCATAAGTATCGTTTTCTTTATTAAACAATTCAACTAAACCATCACTCATCAGAAGCATTACATCACCTTTATTGATATCAGTAGAGAGGCTTTTGTAAGGAAAATCATAAAAAGCGCCTAGAGGCATTCCTTTTAATAGGAATTGTTCAATTTCACCTGTGTTGTTCCTGTATATTAGCATTGGGGGCATTCCTGCCGAACTATATTCAATTCTGTTTTCTCTGACTCTTATAAGTGCCATACACATTGTGAGCATATGCAAATTCATTTGCTTGATCGAACGGTTAAATGTATTCATTATGCTTATTAGATTTGATTCATGAACAAGAGTGTTAAACAGACCTTTTGCTAAAATTACCATATTGCTGGCCTTTAGGCCATGCCCTGTTGCATCACCAATTATTACAGTTAAAGCATTATCCTCTGTTACATAAAAATCATAATAGTCACCCCCAACTTCAGAAGCCGTCTTCATGTAACAGGAAATTTCAAAATCTTCCAACTGAGGTACCTCCTTTGGAAGTAAGGATAACTGTAATTCCCGCGCCGATTCTAGTTCTTTTGTCTTTCTAAGGTTTTCTGCTTCTATAACTCTTCTTTCAATTTCAAGGCTGGCAGCAATCCGCTCTTGTTCAATCGTTTTCCTTGATAATACTTTAACCTTATCTAATTGCCACTCCAGATCTTTATTGATATATGCGAAATTATAAGATAAGTAAAGAGACATCGAAATAATGAACCCAATCATTCCATAAACGTAGATCTGGTTGACTCCGAATAGACCATTCTCTAAAACGAAGTCTACGAAAATTTGTAGCACAATAGAAATACTCATAACTATAAAGCCAATAAAAATTATCCATGTTCCTTTTTTACTTGCCGCTTTTGTTTTAATACCAGCAATAATTCCTTCTGCCAAGGTAATTGTAAAACTAAAATAAATAAACATGCTGGTTATTCTGGGGGAGATGTCGAGGAAACCTGACATAAAGATTATAACATAAAGCGCTAGATATGAGCGCCACCTTTTAGGTAAGCTATGATAATTTATCTCAAACAAAGTAAGTAGTGCAAAAAATATGGCCGTAGCTGCAGACATAACATTAAGTCTTTGAAAGAAAATCATAAGATCAACATTATCCAGCAGAAATCTTTCATAGTTAAAAAATGTGAGCCCGGAAAAACCAAGCAAACATATCGCATAGTATAAATTCTGTCTCTGCTTTATATAAAAGAAGAAGAGAAAAAGATGAAGGAAAGAAAGAATCAGTGGGATAAGTGTAAAAACCATTTGATGAATTGTGTGACTGCGAATATTGTCTGTAGTATTAAATGCGGAATTTAGATCCATCAAAAGTATCGAAAACCCTGGATCAAATCCTATGCTCCTTTCAGTCTTTGACTTATAATTGGCATATCTTACGGCAATTACATGATCAGGAACTGGATCAAGTGTGATTTCTTTCCAGCTGTTTTTTGGCGATGGGGAATAATCAAATTCAGAATTACCAACCTTGCCGGAAGAGTAAATAAGTCTGCCATTATAATAAATGTCCGAAGCCCCCAATTGGGTTAATTTTAACCCCAAAGTTTTATTCCATAAAGAAGGATCTATATGAAGATGAGTTCTGAACCAACCAATGTTTTGCCATTTGAGATCATAAAAATTATCTGTTGTGAAGTTGGATTCTACAGTCTTCCATAAGGTATCATTAACTCTTAACCCAGCCCATTCAGGATTATCGCCTTCGTGATATCTCCAGTTATTCACAAGTATAATACCATTATCTTTACCGAAAATATATACCGGTTTTATAATTCTCGAATATTGATGATCTTTCCAATTGGAAATGTTTGTTACAAATGTTGTGTCATTTTTTGCGATCAAACTGAAGTTATCCAGTATCCAGCCATCAGCATTAACAGCTTCTGATTTCCAGCTCCCCAATGTGAACTTAAATTCCAGCTTGTCACCTTTTTCAAATACCAGTTTTTTTGTCCAAACTGAGTCCGATTGTTTATCAAGTAAAACCGCAGAAGGGTTCCAGTTCCCAAGTGTGCTATTGCTGCCGGTAAGATATACTTTTTCATGGGAGAGAGGCTTTTTTAGTATTATCTTAAAATTAACATGTATTTTTGTAGAAGATGAATTGCAGCTTATTGAGAAAAAGAAAAGAGAAGCAATTATCAAATATAGGCAAGGTTTTATTTTGTAATGATATTTGTTCATAGATAAAGCTCGAAATAATGCGCTTCTGAACCTTTATGCCTGTGGTACTTAAATATTAATTATATAATTAAGAATACTTGGCCATAATAAAGAATATCTAAACTATATATATATATAGAAATATAACTGATAAATATTCTTTTATAGTCTTATTATCCTCGTCGGATGGCTTAATTTGAAATCTTTTTTCTCACCAGCTTTATCTGGATTTAATATCCTGGCGAATTTGCCTTTATAACCCTTCGTGTAGCTTTTTACTCTGGCATCAAACTGAACTTTATCACCCTCTTTAAGATTTAACTTTTCAAACCCTTTTGTAAAATTAAACCATAGGTGATCTGTAATAAATTTACCAAAACTGTCATAAATTGATCTAAGTAAAACAGTTTCCTCAGTTCCTTTGTATCCTCTTTTTGTACCTAACCGTACAAACTCACCATAGAAGGTCTGGCGATCGCCATCAATGACTTTTAAACTATCTCTCATGCATTATCAGTTTCTTTTCCCAAAAAGTGACTATAAAATAGCCAAAATTCAAATAAATCTTGATAAAAATCGTAAAATATTTTCCATTTGACAAATTTTACAGCTTTCAAAAGGATCATGATGTTCAAAAGGATCATGGTCAAAAGGCCTTATCTTCCTTCTAGTATTTATAATCTATTTCCTTCTGTATTATCTCTTCCATCGTCAACCTTTCTCTCTTGCTTTCTTCTGAAATCATTAAAATTATATTGTATGGAAAGAGTTATGTTCCTGGAGTTTATATGCTGATTCCTATTAAAACTATGAAAGTTGTATGCGAAAGTCTCATTTTTACCGATGGTTGAATTAAACAAGTCACTTATATTTAAGGATATCTGCAACTTGTTTTCCATTATTGCTCTGCTAAATGAAATTCCAGCATACATAGTACTGTAAGCTATTCCTCTTTCGTCAGTAGTTTTCGGTAAATAGTTGAAATATAGGTTGGAATTTATTCCATAAACCAGATTAATATTAGCATTGCCATTAATTCTCCAGGCATTTCGTGCAATTGAATATTTATCAGCAAGATAGCCGCCTTCTTCAGTAAGTCTATAGTAACTTACCATTATATTTGCCATGTTAAGCCAATTTGGTAGTTTTATGGGATAACCTGCTTCATTTAATAGTGGAATGGTTAATTCGACACCATAAGTTTTAGAGGAAGCTGCATTTATTATTGTATTCATTGTTATGCTGTCATCTATTGTGGTAATAAATGGTGAAGCTTTCCCCTTTGCATTTGTATGAAATATATTCAAAATTGGACTTAACTTTAACTCATACGAGTTTATGTATGTAGGCTCAATATATGGATTTCCTTTCGTAATATTATTTGGCCCATTGATCTTCATAAATGGATTAATATAATCCATTATTGGCCGGTTTATTCTTCGTGCAATATTGAGAATTGCCTGAAATCTGTCAGAGATTTTGTAGGATAAAGAAAAAGAGGGGAAGTAGCTCGAATAATTAGTCTCAAAATTTTCATTAGCTCGTAGCTGTTTTCCTTCAGCATTTGTAACCTCCATCCTTAAACCAGCTTTATATTCTAAGACATAAAACTTATTTGTGTATGTTAAGTAAAGAGCGTAAATATTTTCTTTATACTTGAAAATATTACTTAGATTGAGACTGTCTATCCACTTCTTATCATTATAGGAGAAATTTAAATTGCCATAATCATTAGTCCTGTCTCTAAGTGTAAAGCGGTAACCGGCTTCAAACGTACCAAGATCTTCAGTGGGATTTATATAATCAGACTTGATAATAAATGTCTTATTGTTCAATGTGTTTTTTGTATCCTGCATTTTGGGAAAGAAGAGGAGATAATCATATGCAGTAGATAAGTTATTTTCAATATCTATATTCTGAATAAAATAGTAGGCATCTGTTGATAGTTCACTTCCTTTGTTATTTAATTTAATTCTGTGATATGCACTATAATTATAAGTGTCAATAATGTTATATCCTTTTGTCGTTTGATAGTAACTGTAAATTAGTATATCTCTGTTGTTAAAGTTAGTTGCATTTCCATGATTATCATTATCAAACCGTATTCTGCTTATATTGCCTGAAATTGAAAAAGTATTGTTATCATCTGGATCATAATCAGCGCCAAATTTTACAAGGCCTAGTTTTCCTAACATTAAGTTGTTTGAATTAGAGTATGTTTGGTATAACGAGCTACTGTTGTAATTTGTTTTTTGATCCTCAATTGAGTTTTCCGTCCGGCCTTTTCCAGCCATTATTGTTGAATAAATATTGAACCTATCCTTTTTGTAATTCATCATAACATTGCCAATATATACCCCTTCAGTAGAAATGAACAGACCAACCATTCCATTATAATTATCAATTTTATTCTTTTTTGTAATAATATTAATTATACCTGCTTCGCCTTCGGCTTCTTCTTTGGCAGAAGGATTTGTCATAAGTTCAACTTTTTCAACAGAACTAGCTGGCATCTGTGAAAGTAAAAGCTCTGCTCCAGGCATTGGATGACCATCAATCATTATATTTACAGAATTGTTGCCGCGCACGCTTATTTTATTTGTGGAGGGGTCAACCTCGATTATGCCCGTATTTCTTAAAGCGTTGGATACCGAACTGGCGCTAGCTCCAGGTATCTTATCCATATTTATGATCTGCTTGTCAACATGAAATTCAATCATTGGCCTTTGACCTTTGATCTCAACACCGGATAATAAAACAGTTGAAGGTTTTAACATTATACTTAATGTTTTTAGCACATCTTGCGAATTAAGAGAATCTATCATCTGGAGTTCGTATCCTATCATTGTAAATCTGAGAGATACCTCACTAAGATAAATATTCTTTATACTGAATTCTCCATTCTCATCAGAAGTTGTTCCACGGACTATTTTATTATTACTCTTAGATATGACAACGACTGTTACGCCTGGTAGTGCAGCTTTGGAAAGGGAATCGGCAACATGACCTTTTATTGTATAGGTTTGAGCATTGATATGATTAAAGCCGAAAAAGAAAATAAAGGTGAGTATAAGGTATCCGTGTTTCAATTATCCTCCTAATGCCTGCTTAAATATTTCAGTAAGTAAAATGTGAAATTGTATATCTGGTTTTTGTCTGAACAAAAATAATAAAAAGAAATACTTAAAAGGCATAAGGATTGATTTTTCCCCAAACAGAGTTCATCTAACTGGTAGGCTCAATTCTTTCTGCATGGCGCTTAATGGCTTTTAACCATATCCGCCTTATCCATGCACTTCCTATATGGATGATACTCCAATAGATCTTAAAACTATTATACATTTTAGGACTAAGAGGAAGTATTCGCGTCTCTGTCCTTAATATAGTCTTTTCTTTTCTATCAATAAGAAAATTAAGAGTCACTTTTGCAAAATCAGGTGAATTAAATGATATAAAATCTTGATACTTTTTAGATCCCAAGTTCACTTTAGGAGCACGCTTCCAAAACTTACCGATCGTCTCTGGAATAAGCAGGCCCAATACAATTTCCCGGTTTGTTATTTCTCCTAGCTTTATGAATCCGCCCGCATTCATCTTTTCTAACATTGACTGTTGGCCATCAAAAAATGATTTGTTAATAAAATCATTCCCAAATAATTTTTCAGGCAGTTCTCTCATGGCTATCAATAAATGGAAAATCCAGGAAAGTTCATTAGCCTTAAGTTCTTTTATTGCAATTAAAACTGATTCGGCAGATGCGTTAATTTCAATGGAATGTACTTCATTAAAATCATATTCAGGCATCAAGGTGTCAATAAGAGTTGAAGTTCTAGAAGTATTCATATTCTATCAGGTATTATTTTAAGAAGTATACTGTAGACTTTTATAATATCAGTATAATAAGCTGAATAGCTAGGAAAAAATTATCACACATAGAAAAACAATAGGCAGATATATTACTATAATGAAAATGAATAATATTTATATATTCCCATTAGAAATGTCAACTATAGTGGATATCAAATTCTTTGTTTCTTTCCATTTATTAAAGAAATGATCTACACCTATTTTTTTTGCTTTATCTCTGAACTCTTCAAAGTCATAGCTTGTATAAAAAATTACTTTAATTTGAGGCATTTCTGATTTTACCTTTTGTGCAAGTTCAAATCCATCTCCAGCAGGCATTCTAATATCTGTAAGAATAAGTTCAGGTTTGCATTTGCTAAGAAGCTCATAGGCGGAATGTCCGCCTTCAGCTGTATAAACCTTGCTGATTGCTTTTATATCTGATAGCAGCTTGGCCATTTTATTTCGTATTATAACTGAGTCATCTACTATCAGTATTTCCATTTATCGTCATACCTTTATTATTTATGGCTATAATTTAATATTGGCTTTGTAAAGCGTAAATCAGACTTATCTTATTATCATATAGGATTGTTCTGAGTATTAGATAGGATAATTCCTAGACAGTGTAGGAATATTCCTATGCTCTGAACCTTGTCCATTTAATATAATATTAAAGCATGTACCTTCGTTTTTCTTACTTTTTATTCTTACTTCTGCATTGATGACCTTACAGTACTCTTTCACTAAAGCTAATCCAAGCCCGTTGCCCTCATAACTTCTTGTATACCCATGCTCTTCCTGTGAAAAAGGTTCGAAAATGCTATCCATGTACTTGTCACTTATTCCTATACCTGAATCCATTACGCTTACAATTACAGTATTTTCATCTGAAATAACAAGGATTTCTACTGACCCATCTTTAGTAAACTTGAGAGCATTATCAATCACGAGGTTAAGTATCTGATATAATGCGTTTGGATCGACACTGATTTTAGAGCTATCAGAAAGATCCTTGATAGAAAATCCGAGGTTTTTCTTTTGTGCAATATCTTTAAACTCAAGAAACAGATTATCACATATAAATTCATAAACCGAAAGGTTTTCTGCTGTTGATCTGTATAGGCCTGCCTTTAGTTCTGAATAAAATAACATAAGTTCAAAGGTTCTTATAATCCTTTTTCCTGATTGTTCAATAATTCTGAAGACATCTGAAAGTTCACTCGTAACTAAATTCTCAAACTCATTTCTAAGCAAATCATTAAGGACTAATATATTATTTAATGGTGTCCGTATCTCGTGTGACATCAGCGAAAAGAATTCTGATTTTAACCTTTCTATACTATCATCTCCATTTCCTATATTTCTATGTAGATTATTATCGCAAAATCTATTTTTTACAATTTCGCAATCATCACACTCATTATAATCTATTTTGCTTAATGATAGTCCTGAACTGCTGTTTAATAACCTAAATGGTATACTAAAAGGAAATGGGAGACTGAAATACAAAATATTGGAATTTTTCATCTTTTGGATTTTCCTTTGATATTTCAATTGTTTTAGAAATAATTTACTTTGTCATTGTTAGATATATTTTCATTTGAAAATTACTTTTAAGCAATACAACTGTAAATCGGACTTATCGGAAAAACCAATAGCACTAATGCTGAATAATAGGTAGGATTAAATCTGATATTATGTAGGAATTATCCTATATATAGCTGTTTATATGATCAGACTGTTTGTGATAGCATACTGAATAAGCTGAGTGTTATTCTTCATTCCCATTTTCTCAAGAATATGCTTACGGTGTGTACTTACTGTCTTTACACTTAGGCAAAGCTCACCGGCTATTTCAGTTGTCGATTTCCCTTGAACAACTAAATTAAAGATCTGAAATTCTCTGTCACTTAAGAGTTGATGTGGTAGTTTATCAGATGAAGGTTCAAAAATATCAAGCATTTTTTCAGCAAAATCCGGACTTATATATTTCCCGCCATTTAGCACCTTCTTAATAGCCTGGTTTAATATCTTAGGAGCCATTGTTTTATTTAAATACCCCGAGGCTCCGGCTTTGAAAGCACGCATTGCATATTGCTCATCGGAATACATGCTTAATATGATTACTTTCTGGTCCGAATTTATTAGTTTTATTTCCTTTAATGTATCTAGACCATTTTTATTAGGCATATTAATATCAAGTATTATCAGGTCATATTTAGATTCTTTTAACTTATCAAGGACCTCAATACCATCTTCAGCTTCATCTACCATAAGATTACCAGAATAATCTTCAATTATCTTGTGGAATCCGGTCCTTACAATTGCGTGATCATCTGCTATTAGTATTTTCATAATTGTCCCTCTGTCTTAATAGGTAAATTTATACAAACTTTAGTACCAAGGCCAGGCTTACCTGATATTGTAATATTTCCTTCTGCAGATCTTATTCTTTCACACATTCCCAGTAGGCCTAAGGATTTTGATGAGTTTATTTGCTCCTCCGTAATTCCTTTACCATTGTCTTCAATTAACAATAAAAGCTCGTCCATTTGATGTTTTAACTCTACTTTTACATGTGTAGCTTCAGAATGTCTTGCAATGTTTGTAAGAGATTCCTGAAAAACACGAAATAGCTGAATACATAGTTTATCATCAAATCTGAGATCTTCATCAGGCAGTGAGATATCTCCATTCATTTTAGTCTTCTTTACAAACTCATTAAATTGCCACCTGATCGCTGGTATTAACCCTAGATCATCTAAAAGACCAGGCCTAAGTTCAGAAGAGATCTTCTGCACACTTTCAACCAGGCTGTCAACTATCTGCTCTATTGATATCAGTTCATTTTTTAATTCTTCTTCAGAAAGAGGAATCCTTCCCGTGATCCATGCAAGTTCAATCTTAATTGCTGTAAGCTGTTGTCCAAGATCATCATGTATCTCCCTTGCTATTGTAGCTCTTTCACTTTCACGAATTGTTTGTAAGTGATTTGCTAAAGCGCTAAGCTGCTGCTTTGAGTGAACAAGTTCCTGCTGAACCCTTTTCCGTTCAGTAATATCCCTTATCATAGATTGGATACAGGTCTCACCATCTATTGTAAAACAGTTGAGATTTACTTCTGCGTTAAAACAGCTGCCATCCGGCCTTTTGTGTATCCACTCAAAACACTGAAGTTCACCTTTTAAAACTGTTTCTATTTGCTTTAGAGCAACTTCTTCTGATAGTATACCGCTAGCTTGTTGTAAAGGGGAAAGTTCAATGGGTGTTTTACCAATAAGCCCCTCTTTGGAGCATCTAAATAACCGGATCGCTTGAAGATTGCAGTCGACTATTTTATTGTCGTTTATTAAAATTATTCCCTCTGAAGCAGATTCGAAAAGCGTTCTGTATTTGTTTTCACTTTCAACTATCGCTATTTCTGCCTGCTTTATTTCCGTTATATCCCGTATGATTTCTATGGAACCAAATCTTGAACCATCTATATCATAAAGCGGGGTAGCTGTCATTGTTAAATAAGCACCATTGCCGCCATTGAAATGAGGAATAAAGGCTTCTCCATAGACTTTGTTTCCGGTTCTCTTTAAGTATTTATATCGCTTCTTTTCAGCTTCAAAATCCATATCAAGAAAGTCTATTAGTAAAGGGATTCTTTGTCCCCAAACAGGAAGCGCATAAATGAAATCGTCTTTCCCAAGTACTTCTTCCTTTTTTATACCTGTCATCTGCTCAAGCGCATGATTCCATGCGAAGACTTTTTTATCTTGACCCAGTATAAAAGCAGCATCTGGAAGTAGTTCAACTACGTCAAGTAATCTTTGGTGGGCAGTCTGAAAAGCCTCCTGGGCTTGTTTTCGCTCAGTAATATCATTTAATATATGTACAGCACCCACTACCTTATTATCATCTATGATCGGATCAACCGATACTTCATAGGTCTTACCCTTTCTTTCTATTTCATAGAAGTGCGTCTTATGATCTTCACAGGCCTTTAGGAATGCACAATTTTTAGGGCGCTCAGCCATATTGTGGATAGCTTCATAACAATGCAGAGTTAGGATCTCTGATTCTGATCTATCAATTATGTTAGCAAGACAATTATTACAGCGTACTATCTTACCATCTGGGTTAATTATTGCTATTCCGCTATGCATGGCATTTAGCATTAATGCTATTTCACTGGCGATAGTATTGAGATCTTCCATGTTATATAGTCTCCTTGCAAAAGCCAAAATGAAAATACAATTTAGTGCTTTTTATGTCAAGCAATTTTTAGCCTAAGTTGATAGATCGAATTGATACACTTTCCCTTGCAATTGCAAAGAAATTTTGCAAGTTTTATATTTTTTTAATTGAGCATATTACGAAAAATCTTATGCTGGTTAATAATAATTAATCAGGGAGTAACTGAATATTGTAATCTGTTATTAAAGTCATTCTTACTTTAATATGCTTTCCCTTTTTAATTACAAAATTATCCACCTTAAGATATCAAATAAGGAATAATAACATTGAGCTCTGCTGAGTTATACAATCAAATCTATTTGAATAATAAAAGTTATTTGGAATCGGGTAATATTGATATTGACAAAGTCCTGACAAGTGGGAAACCTGACCTACGTAGAGGGATCTCACTCATAATTCCTATTAAACAAATATTTACTTCATATGAGCACCTGGTCAATGTTTTCTCAAATGTCGATCCAAACCAATATTATTATAATTTTGACGACCTTCACATTACGATTTTTGATTTTATTCATGCAAAAAATGAATATCAGAGAAATTCTTCGCTTGAAGATGCTTTTCTTGAAATTTCAAAGAGGGCTGTAGATAAAATTAGGGCATTTAACATTGAATTGAAGGGAGTTGTTTTCAGCAGGAGTGCAGGCCTAATAAAGGGATTTGATAACAACGTGTTAGTTTTAATAAGAAAGAATATTAGAGAACTGATGAACAGTTATAGCCTAACAAATGATGAGCGCTATGAATCAGAATCCTCACATGCAACATTTGTCCGCTTCAGGAAAGCCTTGCAAAATCCTACAAAATTCAATGAAACAATTGAAAATAATAAAGATACAGAATTGGGAATAGAAGAAATTACTAACTTTGAGCTAGTAGAACACGACTGGTATAATTCTTCTCAAACCAAAAGAATAATACAACGAATCCGATTATGAGATTATTACTGCTTACACTCTGGTTACAAAACTATTCCCTTCCTTTTACCTTTCATTAAATCATCACTTCCATTCTCTTAAATATAATTAACTGCTTTTATTTAAGAAGTAATAATAAGGAATTGCTTTTATTTAAGCAGTTATGCCTCATATTTCCTTTCTTTTTGTCAAATAAAGTCTTGGCTTGCCGTTTGGTTTTAATAATTATAACAAAAACTGGCGCAAGGAAAATATTTATGTTTGATACAGCAAGTATTATTGAATTAAAAAAATATACCAAACCTCAAACTCAGGAATTCCAGTTTAAGAGAATGGAAGTGAAATACCTGGTAAACTCAATAATAGCTGATATTCTTAAAGGACAAATTGCATTTTATATGCCTTTTGATGAAAAAGCAGCTAAAAATCCTTTTATAAGGTCCGTCTATTTTGATAATAAAGAATTGAAATGTTTCAATGATCATATGAACAAAATAAATCCAAGGTTCAAGATCCGTTTTAGACAGTACGAAAAAGATAGAAATTTTAAGGGAGTAGGCTTTTTTGAAATAAAGAAGAAGATTAGTTCAACAACCATAAAAGATCGTTTTAAAACTGATATGGATCTAATTTACAGTATTCCGGACCAGCAGATTCCCGATTCTGTATTCTTCCATAATAAAGGATTAAGAACTGATAAACTAATCACAATTTATAGTGAAATTATAGGTAATAAAAGAAAATATGAATTAGAACCTGTTACATCAGTTTCATATTATAGAGAAGCCTTTGAAAATAATGAAAAGTCACTTAGAATTACTTTTGATTCCCAACTGGAATTTCTGAGTATGCATAATAGTAGTAATAGCATAGTAAGACTTCCTTTCAGAAAACCCTCTGACTTTATGATTATGGAGATTAAGCACGCAGGTCAAATGCCGTCCTGGCTGACTTCATTGCTGAAATATAATGCTTTAAAAAAACAGCATTTCTCAAAGTACTGCGATTCAATTCGTGAGCTAAAAATCAATAACTGTATAAATGAGACGAAAACCCTTGGTGGTCTCCATCTTGTAGAACTAAATTAAATGAAAATATATGGAAATAATTAAACTCTTATCATCTGTAAATATTACTTACAACTGGACACAAGTATTTATTAGCTTTTTCTTAACAACAATCCTGTCATTGGTTGTTCTCAGAATTTATATGTTGACACATAAAAAGAATGGATATGACCAGGACTTTATTCAAACATTGATCTTCTTAAGCTTAGTCGTTACATCGGTAATGCTGGTAATAGGGAATAACTTAGCTGGTGCTTTTGGACTGGTAGGGGCGGTCTCGATTATTCGTTTTCGTACCAGATTAGATAATCCCCAGGATACTGCTTATATCTTTTTCGAAATGGCAATTGGCCTTACATGTGGATTGCAGCAATATACTGTGGCAATATCCGCAACTTTGTTTATTTCATTGGTGATCCTGGTATTCTGGAAATTGGATTTTGGCAAAAGTGTGACAATGCAGAATGGAAATATACTTAGCGTTAGAGTAAATGAGGTAACCAGTGGTCGCGAAATTGTTGAAAGTACTTTTAATGATGATATTGCACATTGGGAAATAGTGAGTATAATAGCGATTGATGATAAAAAAGCAATTATTGACTATAAAGTTCTCCTTAAGAAGAATAAAACTGTCCAGGGTTTTGTCAATAAACTCTTTAACTCAACTCAAGGGCAACTGACAGTCTTAAAATTCGGGACAATCTCATAGTGAAACTTTATAAAAATTATCTCATATCGCTTTTTTTTATACTGCTTAACTTTTTTCAGGAGACTACATTTTCACAAGAGAAGATAAAATTCAGCGGTTATGGAGCTACAGGTTATAAAATCTATGACAGAAATGTTTTAAGAGATTATAACCAGGAAGCTTACTATGAAGGAAAGCTTCAGGCTGATGTAAAAATAAACAAACACATTGACGCACAGCTTGACATGCGTGGCAGCTCGGAAGATGAAAGACTTGTCTTACGTGAGTTTTCTGTAAAGTTCGATTATCTGAAATATATGAAGTTTAAGGCTGGCAATATTAAAAAGCCATTCGGTTTGGAACAGCTGGTAAATACTGAAGATCTCCTTACAATTGGAAGAAGTTTTATTCAGAGTTCTGTGGCCGACCTTGGCTATGCAGGCCGTAGTATAAGTCTTGAAGCTTATTATAACTACAATAAAAAACGCCCCGAATTTCCATATTCTTATGCCCTTGCAGTAATGAGAGATAACTCTCTTAATACTTGTCTTGCCGCCAGATTTTCTTTCCATAATGATGACCTCATTTGGTCACTTAATTATCTTTTCCAGCATCTTGGAGGTGAGTATCCTCAGAATGCCAGCGGCTTTAGTGCTGATCTAACCTATGAGAAAAATTCATTTAGTTCCTCAGTCGAAATGATGTATGTAAAAGATCCTTTTGAAAGTCTTAGACATGTGCAGTCTGGTTTTGGAGGCAACATATATGCATTTGGCCTAAAATCAATAAATGCTCTTTCAATCCATATTGATGGAGAAGTTATAAAGACCATTGAACCTGTCCTTCTTGCAGGTGTATTCTTTCCGGATAGCAAAGAAAAGTATTCTCACACTTTTGAGATTATTACAGGTGGAAATATTTATCTCGATAAGGACTTACGCCTCAGAATAAATGGTGATCTGCTGCTTTCAAGAAATCGCTCTAATTCGGCTTATAGTACCATTGGTTCAAAAGTGAGCTTTGAATGTCAGGTAATGTTCTGATGAAGTACTTGAAATCCATTATGGCAGTGCTTTGTACATTTCTTCTCGCTTCATGTGAAATAAGCAGGGTAGACGGACCTGTTGATAGCATTGATAAAGTTTCCGTGCTGGACTGTTATGTAAGTGATGAAAATTACAGGATACTGCAGGAAAACAAGTTCAGTAATGTATCTGTTTCTGTAGATATTTATTCCGGCCAAAAAAAATATGATGCACAGATTGAGGCACAAGGGGCCGGGGCAAGATACTTCCCCAAATGGGGCTATTATGTCAGGCTTAAAGAGGGGCAGACAATCGAAGGGGAGAATCAGTTTAATTTAAGTATACAATCTTATGACAAAACAATGATTAAAACCGCTCTTGCATCCTATATTTATTCCTCGGCAGGCTTTAATTTATTTCACTCCTCTCACGCATTTTTGAAGATAAATGGAAATGTTAAGGGATTATATGTGCTCGCAGAAAAAATTGATGAAAATTATTTTATTAAAAGGCACTTGCCTGTAAATGAACTTATCAAAGTTGTTTTTGGAGCAAAGTTCTCTTTCTCAGAGAAAAATGATCTTAAGGATAACTTCGAAAAGAAAATTCCGGATGACAGAAATTTTAATAATCTGGCCGATCTTATTAATGCAATTGATAATTCCGAAGCTAATAACCTCCTGCAGGAACTGGGAAATTATATAGATATTAAACAGTACCTGTTATATCATGCCATAACAACGATAATAAATAATAGTGATGGATTTGGAAATAACTTCTACTTGTTTAAGGAAAAGCCAAACTCCCCTTATAAATTGCTCCCCTGGGATTTTGATAAGACCTTTGATCCTGATGCTCACCTAGGTTTTGCGGGCGATAATGCTATTATCAGAAAACTGTTTCAAAACGACAGTTGTTTTTCTCTTTACAAGGATGATCTCCAGAATATACTCAATAACTATTTTACCGAAGAAAAGCTTTATCCTATCATAGATTCTGCGTATATTAAAATTAAGGATGCCTACAGCTGTGATCCTTACCTTGGTGGAAATGGGATTTCACTTGAAAAAGAAATCTCTAAAGTAAAGTGTTTTATAAAAGAGCGAAGGGCTTACCTTTTAAACAATATTGACTCTTTCAACAGATAAAATGATTGATGAGGAAAATTTTAACTGTCCTGATGCTTTCAATAGCTGTATCCGCAGTACAGTCCCAGGAATTTTCACAAAGACTTAAACTGACGGCAAATAACATTTCTCAGGCCATCTCTGAAAATCTCAGATGGTATGACCTGCCAGTTGGCGCTATGTATATTTCCGGAAAGTATTTGGCCCCTGAATCAGATGACAGGATTAAGTTAGGTTTATCTAATGTTGATTTACATATTCAAAAAGAACTTGGGTTTGCTGGTAAAACTAAACCTGATAACCTGAACAGAGATATAATACCACAAAGCATTCTACTTACAAGAGTCTTATATAACGCAGCTTACGACCTTTTTTCAAAGAACACAGACGGAATAGAAAACCACAGGCATTCCTTCTTGTTCTATAAGTCACTGGTTTATACCTATACACTTACAGAATTTGTAAAGAATTGGACCTATCGCCAGCGCCCCGATAGCAGCGATACAAAAAGTTTCTTTAGCGGTCATAGTTCAACATCTTTTGCTGCTGCTTCATTTCTTTTTCTTGAGTTCAACGATTATCTAAATGAAAAGATGCCTGAAAGGACCCTTCCCAAATTTGCCGCAAAATTTGTCTCTTTTTCTATTCTATACGGCTGGGCTTCATTTGTTGCCTATAGCAGGCTAAAGGATAACAAGCATTATTTGAGTGACGTCCTAATCGGTGCTCTTGCCGGTACGGCTATCAGTAATATCGTTTATTATTCCTACATTACTAATAAGAACAAAGCATTAAGTATTAACCTTGGGATGGTAAATAACTCTCCTTCACTTTCATTTCTGATTAGCTTTTAGCTGTGCTCACATTTAATTTATAAAGTTTACTTGCTTGTATTGAAAAGCTAATTTGTTTATTTTCACGAAACCTTATCTTTCAAATTGAATTTTTTGGGGAAATATTGCCATTTCTGAAAGATCATAATAAAACTGCAGTTGTTTATAACGCCCAGAAGATCTCTTATTCTGAAGTGCTTCGCAATACTGCTTACTTTTCTTCATTGTTTCCTTTAGAAGATAACCTTAAGATATGCATATTTTCTGAGAATAGGCCTGAATGGATATATTCAGTTTATTCTGCTTGGTATATGAAGGCAACCCTTGTAATTTTTGATTATACCGCAGAAATTGATGAGATAGCATTTGTATTAAATGAAGCAGCCCCTAAATTGATATTCTGCTCTATAGCATGCAAAAACAAACTTGAGAAGATTCTTCCACTCTTACACTTTAACCCTAAGATATTAATATTTGAGGATCTTAAAACAGGCGATCCTAATACTGCTGCTATGGTGGAAGTTAAACCAGCTGATATGAATAGGACGGCTGTTATAGCTTATACTTCTGGGACTACAGGCCCTCCTAAAGGAGTGATGTTAAGTTTTCATAACCTCTTTTCAAATATTCAGCCTATACTTGGACTTGGTGGAAGAGATGATTCCATTCTGGCTATACTGCCTTTCTATCATGGTTTCCCGCTTTTATGGACTATGATATTGCCTTTGTATGCAGGAGCAACTATTGTTTTTGTAAGGTCACTCGATCCTAAGGATATTTTGAATGCACTACAGTCAAACAAGGTTACTGCTATTTCAGGAGTCCCGAAACTCTTCGGCATAATAAGAGAAAAGATAATTTCAGAAATAGAAAATAGTTTCTGGAAAAAGAGTGTCTTCTTTAGTGCAAAGAGGATCAATTCTCTTTGGTTTTCGAGAATTATCTTCCATAAGATTCAAAAAATGTTTGGGGGAAATATACGCTACCTAATCTGCGGTGGAGCTGAAATTGAAAAAGAAGTAGAAGAGGATTTTCGTACTCTTGGCTTTGAACTTCAGACGGGGTATGGCCTTACTGAAACTTCTCCAATGATCGCTTTCAATCAGCCTGGACAGATAAAGATCGGATCTGTTGGTAAACCCCTTGCATGCAATGAAGTTAGAATAGTCAATGGAGAGATTGTTGTAAAAGGGTCAAACGTGATGCAAGGATATTATCTAAAAGAAAATGAAACTGCATCTATCCTTAAAGATGGATGGCTTTATACGGGTGACTTAGGTAGACTTGATGAAGATGGTTATCTGTTTGTAACAGGACGGAAAGATGATATGATAGTCCTTGCAAATGGAAAGAATATTGACCCTGCAAAAATTGAGACGGGTATCTTATCTGTCTCAGACCTGGTTAAGGAAGTTGCAATTATTAAAAATGACTCTAAGCTGTATGCATTCATTTATCCCGATTACTCAAAATTCAACTGCCCAGTTAATATGATAAATGAAGAGATTAAATGGAAGGTTATTGGTAAGTATAACGATACAGTGCCCGACTATAGGAAGATAGTTTCATTTGAACTTACAAAAGAAGAGCTTCCGAAGACTTCTCTTGGAAAGATAAAACGCTTTAAGTTGCCTCAAAAGAATTCTGCCTCTTCTTTGCTTAAAGAACAAAGATCACTAAATCCCCGGAAGGATCACGAACGATCTTTAAGCAATAATCAGGGCAATGGCTCATTAAAACTGAACGGCCATAACTCTACCATTGCTAACTCTAATTCAGAGGGTGAGATAAATGTACTTACAAATTATATTAATAAGGAAAAGAATGTTGAAGCTAATCCATATTCTCACCTTGAAATAGACATTGGCCTCGATTCACTGGATAAAGTTCTGCTGCTTTCATTTATTGAATCCTCTTTCGGAGTGAAAATAACCGAAGAGGAGCTTAAAAAGCATGCAACCCTCAAGGATTTATTTAGATATATCCGCAGCGTGAAAGACGATGAAAGATTAAAAGAGGCCGAATGGAAAAAATTCTTAACCGATACTGAAGATATCACTATTCCAAAGACCTGGTTTACACTTTCTTTGCTGCAGATCTTTTTTAGAATGTTTTTTAAGCTATTTTGCAGGACCAGAATTATTGGCTTGCAGACAGTACCAAATTCATCAGTGCTATTTGTTCCTAACCAGCAATGTTCTTTGGATGAGTTTATTGTTACTTGTTTTCTAAAGAGGAGAACTTTTCTTAATACTTTTTATTTTGCTAAGGAAAAGCATTTTCAAAAGTATTGGAAAAAATTCCTTGCAGAGAGACATAATACAATTCTGGTAGATATTGAAAAGGACCTTTCTCTTTCTCTTAAAAGACTTGCAGCCTGTTTGAACAAGGGAAAGAATATTATAATCTTTCCTGAAGGGACAAGGTCTGTTGATGGTTCATTGGGTGAATTTAAGCCGACTTATTCGATCTTAAGTTGTGCTCTCGGCATCTCGGTTATACCCGTAGTTATTAAGGGGACAAAGGACTTTTTGCCTAAGGGAACCTTGTTTCCCAGGCCCTTTAAGGAAATTTCTGTTGAGTTCTTAAACCCTGTTTTCCCGGATAACCTAACCTCCAGCGAGTTAAATGAACTGGTCTGCACAATGATAAAAAGAAAACTCTAAAATTATTTATGATCAATTAAAGGTTTAATATGTTTCCAAGAATAGTTATTGGCGGTGCAACAATAAATGTCTATTCCTTAAATTATCTTATTGCTATCACACTAGGTCTGTTTGTTGCATATAAAGAATGTAAAAGAGTAAACCTTCCGGTTTATTATTTCCCGCCAACAGCTTTCTTTGGTATTATATCTGGAATTATTGGAGCTAAAATTTTCGAAATTATATTCTATGCATGGAATGATTTTGTTAAAGCCCCCATTAGTACACTGTTTTCTGGTGGGGGATGGATGTACTATGGTGCAGAGATTGTTGGAGTTATTGGCGGAGTGACTTATCTCCTCATTAAAAAATTGCCTGTTCTTAAGCCACTCGACATTGCAGCTTTCGCATTTATGATCGCTCACTCATTTGGCAGGCTAGGGTGTTTTTTTGCAGGCTGCTGTTATGGTACTCCTACTAATTGCTTTACAGGAGTTATCTTTCCGGGTCAGCATATAAGAGTTCATCCTACTCAGCTATATGAAAGTATTCCACTATTCCTTGCCTTTGCATTTTTCTGGTCTATGAGAAAAAAGTTTGTCGTTCCGGGAACAATATTTGCCTCCTATCTTATTTATTATGGCATTCTGAGATTCTTCGTTGAATTTCTCAGATACGATGCTTACCCGTTTGGTATTTTAAGTCTGAGACCTTCCCAGTACATTGCATTATTTCTTTTTATTACCGGCATTGGAATTTTTGTTTGGCAGTATTACCATGGAACAATTAAGACAGAAATAAAGCTAAATGAGAAGAATGAATATGTGGGCTAGAAAAAGACTGCATATTAGTTTTAAGGATATTCTTCTAGGACTTCTATATTGCACTTATCCAAAATCTGTACAAAAAAAACGGGATGAAATAAAATCAGATATTGCAGGACTTATTTCTCCTTCGGAAAAGATTTTTGTTTGCCTTTCTGTAAGAACTGCCTTCGATCTTTTTCTAAGGGCTCTAAATCTTCCGGAAGGTTCAGAGGTCTTAATTTCTGCTGTAACAATTCCGGATATGGTAAAAATAATCAAAGCTCATGGGCTTATTCCTGTTCCTGTAGACCTTGATGTCAAGACACTTATTCCCAGAATTGAACTATGCAAAAGGGCACTATCCCATAAATCAAAAGTCTTAATTGTTACTCATCTATATGGTAGCAGATTTGATATCTCGAAGTTCGCGAGATTTGCTGATGAGAATGGACTTGTATTAGTCGAAGATTGCGCACAGGCTTATAATGGATTTTTAGATTATTGCGGGCATCCTCAGGCTGATATTTCAATGTTTAGTTTTGGAAATATTAAATTCTTTACTGCTTTAGGAGGATCTGTTTCCAGGGTAAAGGATCCTGTAATTCTGGATAAAATGCGCATTGCCGAAAATAATTATCCATTGCAAAAGAGAAGTCAATATTCAAAAAAACTTGTACTATATTTTTTGCTAAAGGCCCTCTCATCAAATAGATTTGTGTTTTCTCTTCTGGTCAAAACTTTTTTCAAAGATCAAAAAAGCTATGATATAACACTAACCAGACTTACTCGTGGATACGCTGGTGGAGATCTGTTCCTTAAGATACAGCTCCAACCCTCTTGTGCTTTGCTTAAGCTGCTTTATAGAAAGCTTCGTAATTATGATCCTGCTAGTATGCAGATGCACATAAGCAAAGGAAAACTTGCCGATACACTCCTTCGGAATTATTGTGAAAAGCCAGGTATCGATTCTGATAATTGTACTTACTGGCTATATCCGATTGTTACAGCGAACCCAATAAAACTAATGCATATATTGTGGAAAAATGGTTTCGATGCAACTAAAGGGACCAGCCAACTATTCTGCGTTGACTTACCATGGAATATTGAACCAGCCAGGGCACAATATCTCGATCCAATTGAAGCAAAAAGAATTTTATTAAATATGGTCTATATACCTGTTTATAAGGATATGAAGGATAGAGATATAATTAAACTATCAAACCTTTGTTGTGAGCATTCTGTCAAAATGGACCGCCATGCTTCAAATGACCTGAAAAGTAATACCTTTGATCTTCTTGTTGTTGGCGGCGGCATTAATGGAGCTGCAATTGCACGCGAAGCTGCATTGCGCAAAATGAAAGTTCTATTGGTTGAGAAAAATGACTTTGCCTCAGAAGCTTCAGGAAATTCTGCAAAACTTGTTCATGGCGGCTACAGATACCTTGAATCTTTTCAGCTTAAACTTGTAATGGAATGCTGTTCGGCAAGAGATAGTCAGATGAAGCTGAATCAGGGCCTGGTCAAACCTATTCGGTTTATTATTCCTCTGTATGGAACTTCACACTTAAAGTCAGCTTGGCTCGATCTTGGATTATGGATCTATGATGTTTTAAGTAAATTTAAGACATACAGGATTCATAAAAGATTAAATATAACTTCAACTCTGCAATTAGTCCCCTCTATTTCGAAGAAGGAATTAACAGGCTCACTTGTCTATTATGATTGCCTGACCGATGATTCAAGACTTTCAATAAGTACTATACTTGATGCTAAAAATAATGGGGCAGTTGTAAGAAATTATGTCGAATTCATAAAGCCATCCTTTAATGAATTTAATAAGCTTACAGGTGCTGTTCTTAAAGATTGTGAAACAGGCGAAGCATTCTCTGTAAATACATCTCATATTGTCTATGCAGCAGGAGCTATGTTAGGAAATCTTCCTGGTGCACCTAAGGATCTTATTATGCCTTCTAAAGGAATTCATATTGCATTTTCTAATGAAAAGCTTAAACTAGATTCTGCTCTGATCCTTATGTCTCCTGATGATGGCAGGTGGTGTTATTGTGTCCCATTTCATAATATAATTATTGCTGGGACTACTGATTCGGGATTTGATGCTGATGATCCCAACTTCCTTCGTGCAAAACCAGAGGAGGTAGAATATATCTACCGCGCGATGGTGAAATGTTTTCCTGATGCTAATCTTAAGCTGGAGGATATTCATTGCACCTGGTCGGGACTTAGGCCGCTTTTATCAGAGGATTTTAAGACAGATAAAATTGGTAAACTTCTGAATAATGAAAAGTTTCACTGGATAAATAAAAGTAACATTAATCAGAAAAGCAGGGATTATAAAATAATACATATTGCTAATGGAATTACTGCTGCTGCAGGCGGAAAACTGACAACCCACAGAAACCTGGCTGAAAAAACTGTCGATTTTATTATCCATAATAGCCTTCATAAATTTAGTCCTTCTGCCTCTTTAACTGATGTCCTTTCTTTAGAGGATGACCCAATGATGTTAAGTAGGCTTGATGATGAGGATTTCTTAACCGATGAGTTAAAAAGCCATCTCTTATCTATGCCTGCCTCAAAAGCTCAGTGGATAATTTCTAGAATGAGATCCTTTCCCAAAGAAAGAGAAAAACTTATGCAGCCCTTTGAATTTGTTCTGGCCGAGGTAAGTTTTGCTGTACTATTCGAGCTGGCTCTTCATCTTGATGACCTTTTAATTAGACGCCTCGGAATTTTTCACAGGGCTGAAGACCAGGGCCTTTCTTGCTGCAAAATAGCCGCCGAACGTATGGCACTTCTTTTAAACAGGAATAATGATAGGATTGAATATG
>JAUZPB010000037.1 GCA_030706145.1 Bacteroidota bacterium | reverse complement strand
TAAGGCTTTTATCATCGTACAAGTCCACTGCTCGGGTGGCATTTCCATATCATAATATCTTCTAAGAGCTGTTCGTTCGAAGTTTGCATTGAAGGCTGTTTTTATAATATTAGGGTCTTTTAGTGCTTCCATTACATGATCCGGTAATTCTTCACCTTGTACAAAATCTATTATTTGAACTTCTTCATCATCAAAGGCATAAGCAAACAGCAATATTGTGAAGTCAGGAGCTTCCATATATCTGTAAGCTCCTGATGTTTTAATATCAACGCTGCTGTATGTCTCCAAGTCGATTCCCAGCGTTCTCATATGTATTAACCCAAGAAGTCGTCTTCAGCTGCTTCTACAGATTCAAAGTCATCTTCAGCTCTAGTGAAGCCTCCTAGTGGTTCTCCATCTTCTAGCTTCTGCACGTTACCTAATCCAGCTGCAATTCCTTTATTTCCTGAAGCACTGAATGCATAGAAGTTAAGAGTTAATCTTGCATAGCAGCCACTATATACTTCAGTAGCATCCAGCACAGGTTGTACATTCTTATCAACTATTCCTGGCTTATTCTTGCTTGATGCATTGAGGAAGTAGCAGTTCTTATATGCTTCATCATCTGGTCTTTCAGCATCTCCATCTCTTAAAGGTGTTTTAAGAGTTGTAGGAATCTTGCCACCAAACTTTGATATTCCATCCTTTTTAGCCTGCTCCACAGCTTCCTTTATTGCAGTAAGAGTTTCTTTATCTGACTTAGGGATTATTATGCTAACTGAGTATTTAGGTTCGTTTCCTTCTATAGCATGTGCCTCAAACAAGTGAGCATAGCTTAATCTAACCTTTCCTGTAGTTACCTTTGTTCCTGTTCTTTTTGCTGTTACTTTCATAATTTTCATTTCTCCTTTTTATTTAAAATTTTGTATTATTGATTATTGAATTGAATTGTGAATTAAGTTCTCCAATCAAGTTTTACTGCCTTTTTACCTAAGAAATCTACTACTCTAACTGTTTCTATTGTAGAGTCTATTGTTTTATCAAAGAAATCTTTAATTTCTTGTACACATTCTATATTTCCTTGTTTTTCCCTGACCTCTTTCAGATTTTCAATAAGTGTATCTATATTCATAAATACCTTCCTTCCTTTTAGTACGCCATAATTTCAGGTTAACCATGTTATTGAAAGTCTGCTGCTGCAGAATTAAATACTTGTCTTTTATCACTTTCATGCACAAGCACCGGTTTCCCTTGAGGTTTTTCTATGTAATCACCAAGAAGCCTTTGAACTTCTTTTTTCCCTAATGCTGTTTCCATGTTTGAGATACCAGTAAGCTTTTTAGTGTAGATAATGTTTTCCTGGAATCCTTGGTCAAGAAGAATTTCTCCAACTTTAGATTCATCAGTCCATTTTCTATTGCTCCTGCCCTCTACTATCTTCCAGCCTTTAAATTCAGTCCCGGTTATTGCTTGTTCCAGTGCATAGTCTTGTACATCTTTAGCCCACTTTATAAGTTCATCAGCTTTCCCTAGAATATCGGAAATGTCATCTTCACTTAAGATATTTGGATCTGCAAACTCAAGTTTAGCTAATTCCAGGTTCTTATCAGCCCTAGCCTTACATACTGCTTTAGCCCTGCAGAATCCACAATGGTCACCTGCGCAGAATTCTCCCTCGCCTTTGAAAGCTAATTCAGCTCTTGGCTTTACAAACTCTTCAGCCCACTTCAGCAGCTCTTCTACTGACATCTCATCGGTGCTGATACCGTCTGGTAATCTGGGCTGTACTATGGTCATTTTCACATTCTCGATATCATACAGGAATTCAAACTCAGTTATTGCTCCTAAGGCATATAACCTCATTTGCTTATTGCCTATTGCACTAACCGGAACCCCCTTGCCATACTTAAGGTCAACAATCTCCATTGTTCCGTCTGCAATTATCACAAAGTCTCCTGTTCCAAATCCCTCTGGAACCCACTGGCTAAAATCCAGCCTCTGTTCAATCTTAAACAGCGCATCCGGAGTCTTGGCTTTGGCTTCTGATATTTTCTCCATACATGTGTCCGCATAGATATCCACATAATCCGGCATATCTTTTGTAAACAATTCCTGTGACTCTATCTTTTTAAATTCAGAGTTGAACTTTCTTGTTGTAATTTCACCAAGTGCAAGTTTTAGCTTTAACTCTCCAAGCTCATGTGCCAGTGTTCCCTCGGCTGCGAATTCACTAGATTTGTTTTCATAATTTTGTTCTAGTCTTGCGGAAGGTGGACAAGTTAGCCACCTACTCGCTGAACTAGCACTTAATATTGCGTGCTTAGCCATTATTAACCTCCTTGTTGCTCTCAATGAATCTTTTTACAAGTGGTATTTCTTTTTTACTAACCCACTTGAGCCAGGTTCCACAATCGCCGCATACTAGAGCTGTTTGATTTGCTCTTTCATCGAGAAATACATCTGTACTCCCGCACTTATGACATGCATATTGTTTCATTACATCAATGCCTCCGCTTCTTTATAAACTGCGGCATAATCTTCTTCTTTAAGGTCAGGTACTTTGCTGGCTCCATATTGAGCAACAAGCTCTTTGACTTCTTTTTGCTTACCGGCTTTCATTATTGCTCCAAGTCTCTCCCTTACCATTTCCTTGGTTACTTTAGGATCTTCTTTTTTCTCTTCCTTAGGCGGCTGTTCTTCCTGGATGCTTTCAGTGTCTGCAACAGCTTCGCTCTTAGGTTGCTCATCAGTTATTGTTCCTCCACTTATTACTGGAGCCTCGTCTATAGGCTTTATAGATTTAGCTCTCATTTCCTTAATTTCATTTGCAATTTCCTTAGGGTTTACCCTTGATACTTGTACTACTATTTCTTTTGCCGTTGGTGTAGCTTTCCCAAATAGGTTTGCGAAGCTTAAAACTTCCTCTACTGAATTAAATTCTGCCGTTATTTTCATTACTGTTTCCCCCTGTTTATTAAATATTTTCAGGTTGTACATCATAAAGTCTCATTACTCCACGAGCACTACCTTTTCTTGCTTGATATTCAATTACTAACTCTCTTCTTGAGCCTTCATCGATATATTGATTTGTAATAATTGTTTTCTTGTTTAAGTTGTCTATCACTCGTTTTGGGATATTGATAGGCTCACTATCTTCTACATAGTATGGAATTATCTTTAATCTACCCACTAATCAAAACCTCCCAAAAACATTTTTTCTTCATAGGCTTCGATATCTACTTTTTGAACAATCCATTTACTAGCGTTCTTAGCATGCTGCTTAAGCGTAGCGTATCTTGAAAAGAAACCTATTGAATATGAACTATTAGTTGGTACTACAACTACATCTCCTTCCTGTAAATCTTCTATATCAGTAAAGTATGAGTATTCCATAAATTCCTGATAACCTTTGAATTTTATAAGAGCCACCTTTTTACCCAATGCTGACCTCCTTCCTTGTCATAACCTTTCATTTTCTGATATACTGAAATTGCAAAAATTTAATTTTGGTTGCTTAGGCAACCTTTTTTTATTCTTTTATGATGCATTTGTTTAGCTGGCTTAGTTAGCAGCCCTTTTCTTCGCAGTTCCGTAGCTTTCGCTTGTATAGTCTTAATAGTTCTCTCTAATGCATAGCTCATTTCTTCAGGTCCTATGATGTTGTACCAGTCAATCATGTATTGAACATCTTCCTTGCCCCATAGCTTACCATTGTTAGCATGGAATTCAGGATTATAGTTCATTCTTCCAAATCGGTCATATTCGATTTTTACTGCTTCCATAACGATGCCTCACTACTACCTCCTAAATGGATATTGTTTTCCTGTAACTCTATGTAGAAATACATAACCATCGGCTGTTCTGCTGGTTCTTAAGAAGTCTTCCGGATTTAAACCTTGTGCTTTTAAAAAGATTTTCTCACTTCGAGTTAACTTCTTACCCTGCATTACTTACTACCCTCCTTTATCAAGTTTTTGTCTGTAAAGTGGTTTGCACATTTTTGACCAGGATGTTGTATTTCAGCGCAAACTCTGCACGGATACTCTATTGCTTTTTTAGCTACTGAAACACACTGCTGACATCTTGTTTTAAGGTTCATAATACACAGCTCCTAAATCATACTTGCTGCTAAAGCTATCAAGGCTATTAGAAGTATTATTGCAACTGTGCAGCTCCTGCGTTCTTTATCCTGAATAAAGTCCTTGATGATCAGTACTAGAGCTAGGACAAATAAGCCAATTCCAAAATAAATCACCGGTGTTCTTATTGCATCATATAAATCCATCCACATATCCTTACTACCTCCTTTCTAATCCCACTGCATTTCATCAACCATAACTGCAGCTTCTTGCTGAGTTTGATTAACCTGGAGTCTAAATCCATTCATTGAAACTAATCTACCTTGAGCTTCACTAGGACTTATATGTAATTGCTTTGACAGCATTGATATTGCCTTTATCGTTTTTACTAAATCTTTCATAATCTCGTCCTCCTAACCTACATCTCTGAATTCTTTAAGCTCTTGAAGTTCAAGGATGAAGTCATCCAGCTCACAGTTTGCTAGTAGTATGCTACTGCAGTTGCTCAGTTTTTCTATTTCATAACCATTAACCAAAATCCTATATTCCATCAATCTG
Source organism: Bacteroidota bacterium (assembly GCA_030706145.1). Lineage (GTDB taxonomy): Bacteria > Bacteroidota > Ignavibacteria > Ignavibacteriales > SURF-24 > JAUZPB01. The sequence goes on along the minus strand of JAUZPB010000037.1, from coordinate 32,828 downwards.
CCCCTGAACAAAACAGGTTTAAGGATTCTATTGGGTTTAGGTGCTTCTACTGGCTCAATTATTTCTGTAACTTCATTTGATTTGGGTGCTTGTTCAACTTCATTACAAGGTTGTATCTGCTCAGTAGTTACTGATAATGGCTCATGAACAGCAAGGTATTCGCTTTCTTCTTCAATATGTACAGGCGCCGCTAATTCCTTTTTTATTCTCCAGGCATAAATGTAATATTCTACAGTCCCAATCGTTAGTCCGTATTTCCCAGCTATCTGTAATAGTGCATCCTTATCTGTACCATATAGTTTTGCAGCTTCTAATAATTGTTCTCTTGTTATTTTCCTTTCTGCCATTTTCTTTTTACCTCCACTTATATAAAATTTGTTTAATTTATCAAGTATCTTTGGAATTAGTCTTGATATGTATGTTTGACTTATATTAAGCTTTTCTCCTAGCTGCTTTTGGGTTATATCATTAAAAAACATGCCTTTTATGATTATTTGTTCTCTCTCAGAGAGACTCGCTATTGCATCCATGAGTTCGGAATTATATATGTTTGTCAAGGCTACCTCTGAATAATCTATATCATCACTAATCGTTTCCATTGTGATAAGTTCGTTTCCGTCAGCATCAGTAGATATGGAACCATCCATGCTGCTCACATTGTTATGCTTTTTTTGTTTCCTCACATACATATTTAGTTCATTTACTATAATTGTGGATAAGTATGTTGTGAATAGTATCTTTTTATTTGAGTCATATGATTTGTAAGCTTTAATCAATCCATATGATGCTACCTGGAACAGATCATCAGACTCATAATAGCCAACATAAGATTTAATTGAACTATATAAGAATCTTTCATATTGCTTAAAAGCTTCGCTACAACTCATGTGTACTTCTTTGTCTTTAAGTAAAATCAACTTTTTATCCTTATCGCTCTCCATTTCAATACCTCATGTATAAATCTGATAAAATTTGGATATAATAACAATAGGGAAATAATAGGGTCTTTAAAATCTAGCTTTGCTTTCCCTGGTATGTTATAATGAGGGAAAGAGCTTTGCAGAGCTCTCACCCAATCTAAATTAAAAACCTACGATTAAGTGCTTTGCAGAGCACTTTTTTATTTGTCTCGAGTCACTGTACATTCATCTAAACTGTATCTATTTGGCTGTATAGGCTTGATATTTTCTATGTAATGCAAACGCTCCTTAACTGCCTTTTTAGTTCTCCTGCGCCCCATTATGTACTTGAATATGTTTGGAATCTTCATTATTCCACCTCCTCGTTTATAAATATTTCTTCATCTTCAGCAGAAATGATATATGTTGTTTCCATATTCTCACCTCCTCCAGAAGTGCTGCAGATTTGAATTACGTACCGATAATTTCTACCTCCTCAAGTGTTACGTTCATTATTTTGTTTGTCCAATCATATGATGTTTCCTTGATAATGTAGTATTTATCATCATCAATCTGATTTAATGGAAGCAGCCTATCATCAGGCAGCGCTTCTTTCCATCCCTTGCCTGTTCTAACGCTTCTCATAGTTATCTCCTTTCGTAGTGAATCGTTCTATTCTTCTTTAAATAGGTCTATAAAGTTTTGTTCAATACATTTTTTCACTTTCTCGCTAATCTTTTTTTCATCCTTGGTCAGTTGTTTTAACTCATAAAGTGATATTTCATATTCCGTATGCAGCTCCTGTGCAATAGAAGAACAATATATCTTGGCAATATTCATTAGTTTATTTAATAGCTCTTTCAATCTTCATATCCTAACAACTTCTTTTCTAGTACCTTAAAATCGTAGGTCCTTTGTTCAAAGTTGTTAAACGTACTAGGTTTGCTTTGGGGCTTAGGCTGTTGATTCTTCTTGCCTTTAAATTTGACCTTATCAGCCTCTACAGCTCCAATGGTCTTTAGTCCATGCTGCAGCCATCTATCCAGTACAGTCCTTATATACCTCATATCTTTAGCATCTGCTTCTACAGCTTCTTGTAGGGCCAGTGTGATTACCTCAGGAGCTAAACCATCTTCAACATAATTTTTTAATATCTGTAGTTCATGCTGGGTAATTTTATGGATATTTGTATTAAAGAAGTTAATATAATCTGAATCAGGTTTATATGCAGTAGCAGTAGTAAAATCTTCTTCTACTTCTATTTCTCCTTCTTCTTCTGTTGCATGATTGTCACGTGACATCATGTGACTGTCTCTTTCGGTTCCTAACTGAGCAAATTTTTCTCTTTCACGCTGTTTCTGTTTCCTAAGTCTGTTTTGCTCCCTTACTCTTTCCATACCCTCAATATTCTGATGCTTCTCCCAGTTGCATATCTTAATAAAGTTGTTTATATCTATTTCAATCATGCCGAAGTCTCTAAGAGTCTTTAGAGCTAGCCTTATGGTATTTAGTGGCCTGTTGAAAATAGTGCTTAGCATCTCATCTGTATATGGAATATTTTCATTCAGGTATATAAAGCCATTAGCATTAGTTTTTCCGGCTTGCACTAGCAGCCTTATCCAGACATAATGAATCGTGTCTCGTTCCGGCATAGCATCAATTAATTTAATCTTTTCATCATCAAACATGTTAAGGGTGATTTTTATCCACTTGAGCTCTGCCACTTAAATTCATCTCCTGCTTTCAGTATTCTCCCTTATCCCTCCTTAACTGAATTTGACACCTTTGTTTCTGCCTCTTTGGCTTCTATATAAAATTCAAAGAGTAGCTTAGTAAATTCTTCCGATGCATATTCAAGCACCTCTGGATTAGTAATCTCTGCTGTTATATTTTTTTTCATATTTGCATCCCCCACAAATATTCTTTAGTAGTTCCTATGAAATTTGCTGTTTGTCCTATTCCAAAATGTTTCCATCATTCCCTGCGATTTAATAATGTAAATATATCGGATATGATATAAAATACTATTGCACGGAAACCTTAATTTCCACATTGGAAACATTTGGACTAAAAAAAATTGAGCCCACATCTGTATTGAATAGTTCAGCAATTTTTATTTTTTCTTTATCTGTAAAAGCTACTCTTCCGTTTAATTTGTAATTAAAGCTTTGCCGACTGATGCCAAGTAGGTTCCCCATGTCTTCTTGGGTTAAGCCTCCTATGTTCATGTAAGCAAGCAGTATTCTTTTGATGTTGTTCATTTTTTACCTCCTGTAAGTTTCCAATCGGTCACATTTCGTTTCCAACCTTGGTATATTTATATTGTACAAGCATGATTCCAACTTGTCAACGTTATTTTGCGATATTTTTAAAAAATTATACATACTATCAACTTTTGAAGATATATTGGAAACATTGTTTTAAAAGTTTCCGAATACACTTATAATAGAACACGTGAGGTGTGGAGAATTATGTTAAATAAAAAGTTTGGAGCTATTTTAAAAAGTTTACGTGAGGAAAGAAGGTTAAGTCAAGATGAATTAGGTAATATCCTCCATACAGTTAAATCTACCATTTCAAAGTATGAAGCCGGTAGAGTACCTAACACTGAAATACTTAATCAAATAAGCGAATACTTCGGAGTAAAGATAGATTACTTGCTAGGATATGAAGAAGAAACAGAGCTGCTTCAAGCTATAAAACGTGTCAATTCCGACGCATCACCTCAGGGAACTAAAGCAGCAAAACTTATAAACACGTTAATTGAAACTGGAATGATAGATGAGAACGGTGAAGCTACTAAAACTGCTTGGGCTTTAATACAAGAGGCGATAAGACAACAAGCTAAGGAATTTTATAACATAAAGAAAGAAGATGCTAACAAGTAGCATCTTTTTCTATTCCCTTAATTGATACTAATAGCTCTAGTATTCTGGACACATCAACGTCCTCAACACTATTAAAGTTTTTTTCAAACTCTCTGTTAACCATTTCTTCAGTTATTTTCATTTTCCCCCTAGCCCTCCTATGCCCCAATAATCTTTAGTCAAACCCAATAAAAAAGGGGTAATTAACTTTCAAGGTGGAGTAAAGGGAAAAATATATTAGAAATTTCCCTCTTCCAATACTTGTAATAATGTGGTTTAAAGATATAAACTATATAATTGAATTGTGAAACACTAAAAACCTATTTTAGAGAACAATTTTTTCCACATAATCATAAAAACACTTTTCTTAATATTATGATTGACAAGCAAGTGATTACGCATATTTATAATGCTATTATTTTCATATCCACAATGTTTGCACTTCATAAAACCACTCCTTTGATTCGCCTTATTCTCATATTATAAAAACACTAAAAAATTCCCTTATTTATAATATTCATTAATTCAGTTACATCCACATATTGACCTTCTAAAAGTTTCTTTTCATCATCATTATGTTCTATAAGATGTTGATTTTCTATTAACCATTTTATTAAAAATCTTGGTGTAAGTAATTGTATTCTTAGATTTTCTCCAAACTCAGGTTTCTTTGTGGCTGTAGTACCATATAAAACCTTTGCTCTAAGAACTTCAAAACTATATCCTACACCTGATTTTTCAATTTTCTTGATGATATTATTAATACTTTCCGTATAAGCATTTGTGTATTTGGTTTCAGTTAAGAAGTAATTAAATACCTCTGTCTTACATCCATTAATGGTATCAGCAACCCCTTTAAATGCTGTTAAATCGTCTGGAATTGCTTTCTCCCACTCATAATACCTTTCATATGCATCTTTCCTATCTGAAGCTCTATAAACTACTCTAAGACCTTCTTTAAGGTGATAAGGTAATAGAAGCTCTGGATGTATTTTGAATATTGCATCTCGTTTTACAATATCTTTATCAGACAAATCTTCTTGATTACTTAGTAGCAACCATCTATCATTCAGCAATAATTTCTTTTGTTGCTTTGTAATACTATTCTTAAAATTGATTCTGACACTATCTAAGGCTCTTGTAACCAATTGTATTACGTGGAATTTATCAATGATACAAAGTGCATTAGGAACTAATTCTTGCATAGCATATCTATAGCCAGTTGCCATATCCATTGTTGCGACTTCTATATCTTTGTACCCCTCCATAGACTTAATACAAGCCTTTACATCACGTTTTAAGTTGGTAGGTAGTATCTCAAGTATTCTTCTATTATCAATGTCTGTAATAACACCTCTCATGACTTTATTCAAGTGTGCTTCATCTATTCCAATAACTCTTGGTGCTTTTAAAACTCTGTGTTTTTCACTATCCTTAACAAAGTCATCAAATGCTCTTCTAACAGTCATATTGCTTATGCCAAACTCGTCTGCAATTGTTGTAAATGGTTTCTTTAAAGCCTGTTGTTGAATATGTAAATATAATCTCTTTGTAATCTTATCATTAGTATCTACACTATCTAGCAGTTCATAGAATGTATATTCACATACCTGGCACTTATATCTTACATGTCTTAAAAGCAGTTTAACCCTTTTACCATGCATTGAAATATCAGATAATGTTCTTTCTTTAGTATTATGTTTCCAAAATGGCTTATTTTCTATATTCATATGACCACATTTAGGACATATTGTAGGTGACTCTGCTTTTTCAACCGTAAATAAATAATCATAATCATTTGTTTCCGTCTTTAGTATATTAAACTCATTTAAACCCAGTGCATTCATTATTCCATCCCCCTTTAACCGATATATTATATCATGAAAAAGGAGGATTTTTATATGTAAATATATGTATGATGGTTTTATGTAATTTGTTTTAATTATTTATTTTATAATTTCTTCACAAATCTCTACAATGTGTTCGCACAATTGTTGTGGTATTTTGCTTCTCTCCACTGAATCTTTTCTACCTTGAGTCCCAGTTTTGCTACCTCGTGGTGCTTTTTCGTGACAATCATCACCATTATGACACATGGGTTTAAACTTTGGACTAGGATGATTTGTCCATAAATCAGTAGGTTTCATTCTTGTATCTCCGTACTGACAATATGTAACTGTATACCTAGGCAAATCCTTCATAAATCTCATTTTTCTCATTCCACCTCTAGGATTCTCTATAAAGAATACTTGTGGATTTAATTCTTTTATTAATTTTATAACATGCTGATTTACCTCATCACAAAACTTGGCATAGTCACTCTTAGCAACAAGATTACCATCTTCCTCTTTAGTTCTATGGTGAGATATAGCAGCTATTGAATATGATGTGCAATCAGGTGAAGCCCATATAACATCTGGTTTTCCAAACCTCTCCAGTATGTCTTGTGCAGTAATTGTACCAATATCAACATACCAATTAATGCCGTCATGCTTTTTATCCCATTCTACCGAATAAACTTCATGTCCTTCCGCCTCAAATGCCTTTCCAATGCTCCGAGTACCTGCAAATAATTCCAACACTTTCAAATTAGTTTTACCTCCTACTTTTAATTAATATATATTAATTCTTATATTATCTATCTGCCACAATATACATCTTTACAAAAGGTGTCCAATAGCCTTTAAATTTAACTCTTGCATAATGAAAACCTTCAAATATTTCACTATCCCATTCATCATCTTTATTGAAACATATGACATATTGAATAAATTTCATAATGTTTACCTCCTTTTTATTTATTTTTTATATATCAATTATCCACCTTGAAAGTTAACAGCACACTACCTATGATTTATAATCTATAAGTATATTACTCCACCCTGATTGTTAAATATCCTAAAAAAGTCGGCTAAAAGACTATTTGTTGGACTTTTTTTATTTTTAGGCACACTTATTGCGTGGCTTTTAATAACACACAATAAAATTTGTTTAAATCCTAAAAATTTGTAAAAATCCCCTGGCTCCTTGCCAGGAATAATCCTTTAACCGACTTACTACTTCAACGAAACTACATCTAATTTGTACAATAAAATTACTTTCTGTATGTTATTATAAATCTTCAATTTTGGAAAATCAACCTTTATTTTTAAATTCAATTTTTATTTTTCCAATGACGTAATAATATTTTACTACTTCTAAAATCGGAGGTCAATAGTTTTTGCGAACATGTGTTCACGATAACGTGATAATTTATATGGTTATTTTTTTAAACATTCCGTAAACGATTTACAAAAAGTTTTACATTTATGTACTATAACTGAAAATTTGTTACTTTACTACATTATATATCTAAACTGTTATTGCTGACAGCAATAGTTTCGACAAATAGTCAAGTATTTACCGACACTTTCCACTATATTTTTTAGTTATATGTATATATAGTTAAGATATGGTTACTAATTGGAAGGAGGAGAAGTGGAACACGAATTAATAATCGCTGAAATAAGAAAAAGAAAAGGCATTAGCCAGAATAAACTAGCTAAATTAACAGGAATGAACCAAGGGTATTTAAGCCAGATTGAGAAAAACATAAAAAGCCCCACCTTTCGTATGATAAGCCAAATTGCCACGGCTCTTGAAGTTTGTCCAAAATCTTTGATAAGATGTAATAAGAAAAGCTGTTCAGCTTGTTCTGAATTTAATGCTTTTTAAAATATACGATTATTTGAGACAAGTTTTAGGGGGTACAAATGAAAGCGGCAGTTTATTCAAGAAAAAGTAAGTTCACCGGGAAAGGTGAAAGTATAGAAAATCAGATCCAGCTCTGTAAGGAATATGGACAAACTAATTTAAGAATTACCGACTTTACCATATATGAAGACGAGGGCTTCTCAGGGGGCAATACAGACAGACCACAGTTCCAGAAAATGCTTAAGGATGCTAAGGCTAAAAAGTTTGATGCGCTTATTTGTTACAGGCTGGACCGTATCAGCAGAAATATAGCTGACTTCTCGTTACTCATTGGAGAGCTTGAGGATCTTGGAATCAATTTTGTTAGTATTAGGGAACAGTTTGATACCAGCACACCTTTAGGAAGAGCTATGATGTATATCAGCTCTGTATTTGCGCAATTGGAAAGAGAAACTATTGCAGAACGTATTAGAGACAATATGATGCAGTTAGCGCGAAGTGGCCGCTGGCTTGGTGGTGTTACACCTACTGGATATATAAGTGAACCTATAGATTATTATGATGAGCATATGAATAAAAAGAATATGTACAGGCTGGTTGAGGTTCCTCAGGAAATTGAAACAGTTAAAATTATCTTTGATAAGTATTTAGAATTTGATAGCCTAAGTAAATTAGATAGTTACTGCCTGGTGAATAATATCAAATCGAAAAAAGGAAATAATTTTGATAATACTTCATTAGCTGCTATACTTACAAATCCAGTTTATGCAACTGCTGATGATAGAATGTATCAATATTGCTTATCTAAAAAAATGGATGTATCTTCACCAGAGAAGGAATTTAATGGCAAACATGGACTGATGGTTTTTAACAAATCGTACTACAATAAAAAAAATACTAGAATACTAAAGGATTATTCCGAGTGGGTAGTTGCTGTAGGAAAGCATAAAGGTGTAATACCATCTGATCAGTGGATTAAGGCTAACAATATGTATGAACACAATAAAACAAAAGCTCCTAGAACTGGCACAAGCGAAGTTGCATTGCTCACTCCAATGATAAAATGCGCTGTGTGTGGTACTCCTATGCGGATTTCATATAAGCCGTCAAGATATAAAGGCGATGCAAAGATGTTCAATCATTACTATATGTGTAGGTTAAAGGAACGCTCAAAGAGAACTCAATGTAATGTGAAGAACATGAATGGAAAGTTAGGAGAGCAAGTTGTTATTGACCAGTTAAAGCAGCTGGCTGTAAGTAAAAGGACTCTTGAAAAACAATTGGATATTAAAAAGAAACTAGCAGAAAAGAGCAACAATAAAAAAACTGATAAAAAACAAATTGAAAGCAAAATCAAGGACCTGGAAAAAGCCATCGAGAACCTGACAATGCAACTTGCTTCTAATAGTTCCTCCACTGCTGCAATGTATATTATTAAGCAAATTGAAAAATTGGACAATGAACTCAAAGAACTAAGAGTTAAGAGGGATACTATAGAAGAACAAAACGAGCATGATATGCTGCATATGCTGAACATTGATATTCTATTTAGTGAGCTTCAGGATTTCAGGGAAAACTTCGATACTTGGTCATTTGAAAAAAAGAAGCGTTCCATAAACAATTTAGTTAAAGAACTTACCTGGGACGGAGAAAAGATAAAAATAACACTAAGGGAGCCTAAATATTAGGCTCCTATATAAAACATAATAGTTTCCTTTTATCGGACTTAGCAGATGCTAAGTTCTACAAAAGGAAACTTTATAAATTAGTAACCATAAAAATAAGGAGCTATAAAAGCTCCTTTTCTTACTGTAGTATATTTTCTAGTCTGATAAGCACATCTGCAATTCTCAAATCTCTTATATAGCATTTCTCTTCCTGTTCCAATTCATCCAGGATGTCGAATAGATTATTTGTATCCTCCATAATGCACCTCTTTAAGTTACTTATTATTTACTAGCTCATAAACTTCTTTTTCTATGAATTCAGCATCTTCAATTTCAAAGCATTCATCACAAGTTTCACAATATAAAAGCCCCGCAAAAGTTGTTTTTATTTTCTTTATTTCTCCACACTTAGAACACTTTACTAATACCATTACATTCATACCTCCTATACCAAAAATATTATGAAGATTGTAGTTAACCCAGCAGACATAACTTCATAAAGCTTTTTCACGTCAGCAGCTCTCTTGTTATCTTCCTCAAGTTGGCGAAGTCCCTTCTGGCTGATTTCATATCTAATTTCTTTATTTAACATTTATTAATCCTCCTTATATGCTTATTGGTTTTGGCAATTGTGCTATAAAGGCTGTATAGCCTTCCTCATACTTTATATAACATAAAGCGCTGTATCTTTTTAAATTAAGTAAATCTTCAAGAGAAAAACCATACTGTGTAAACTCTTCTTTAAGTTCTGTGAAGTTAGTTTTATCACTACCTGATATTAATATATAACTAGTATTAGCAGTTCGTAGATTCTCCCTAATTCTAAGTTGATTTATATACATTGTACTGATTATAAACTTTATGCCAAATTTGGCTGTTTGGTCGAGTTTCTGACCTATAAAGTATTCTGCTCCTTTAAGTTGTGCTATTTCATCAGTAATAACATTTACAGTCTTTCTAGCATATCTGTCAGGTATTCTCCAGGCTCTAGCTTGGCCGCACATCCATATTTTGGTTAACCAATATATTACCATTGCATCTCTTTCATCAGCTGTATTAAACATAGCTTCCGGCATTTTAATAACTATAAGCTGATTTTTCTGCATCTCATCAAGTAGATTAATATTATTAGTGCATTCTTTCTTAAGCATAAGTTCCATGTAAGCATTATCTTTTAAGGCTGAGTATCTATCTATAATACCTACTACAGAACTTAAACCAGTTCCTATTATTTCACTAACTGGATTATCTTTAGTAACCTTGCTCCACTCGTCAAGTTCTTCCAGATAGCATATATATTCTTGTATATTTTCAAATTGATTTTCAGGAACCTTATCGATGTACTGATGCCTAAGTTTATGGTCTTGTAGCACTTCAAACACATCTCTTAAAGGGCCATTATTTATAAATACTATTAAACAAGCTGAATTTAAGTATCTTCCCATTTTAGGAGTGAACTGGCTACCGTCTATATTAATTGAGTTAATAAGGTATTTAACTTGAGCTGCTTGCTTTTTAGCACTTTCATACAGTAGAAACGGTTCATTACTTGTTATAAACGCTTCATTGTATCCTAATCCTTGTAGGTTCTTATAGTCACTAATGTCAATCTCCAGTATTTTATCATTAGTGAAACACTTTTTAATATCTTCACTTAGTCCACAGTTTTCTATATAATCAAGCACTATAACACATTCATCAGCATCAACAGAATTCCGTGCTATATTTCCCAGAAAAGATGTTTTACCACTACGAGTAGGTCCAACTATACAAACACATAAATTTTTATAATCTTTATCAGTAGTAAGATAAGTCTTAGTCACTACTCCCTTACAAGTAACTTCTCCAATTAATTTAGTTCCTTTATGCAAGTGTATTGGTACAGTGGTTTCGAATGTATTGATATTTTCTATCACTTTATATTCTTGCAATAATTCTCTTCCAGGGAGCTGTATAAAGTTTTGGCATTCTTCTAGGCTCATTTTATTTATCTGCGCTGGCAGCGAATAGCTGTTAATATCTATAACTCTTTTAGTAGTTACTTTTCTATAGGTAAGCTCATTGTCTCTGCTTATTGTTCTATAGTTCTGGCATACGGCTGCAGCGTTAGTAGCTTTTCTTGATTTATCTTCGCTCTGACTTATTACCAAGGCTTGAGTATTAAGCACTATACTATCTCTTTTCTTTTTAGTAGGAGTGCTGAGGTCTTTATCTACATTAATAGTTGTTATAGCCAAATCAAGTAATGAAAGTTGATTATCTTTACCCTTTTTATCTGATCCTAAAAACTCAGTAATTGTATCTACAAGCATTTGAACAATTTCCAGCGCACTCAATAATAAAAACTTACTTACATACTTGACTGTCATTTTCTGTTTATCAATAGGCTGGCCTTGCTTAAGTTTTTCAATTGTTTTATCATACTCAGCTTTCCATCCAAGTTGAGGAACTGGTATAAAGTTATACATAACTGATACCCTGTCACCCTGTTCCATTACATGAATTACATTGAGTATACTGTTCAACGGGTCGTTATTGGATTTATCTACATCTAGGCTCATAGCATCTTCTTTAGTGTAGACTAGTTCATACAGTATAGCCCCCTCGTCAAAAGGAGCTATACTATCAACTTTCTCTATAGTAACCGACGGCCAAACAGTGGTTATTTTTTCTCTAGCTGTGTTTTCATATTGTTGCGGCACTATAAAGTAAAAGTAAACTTTATCTTTATATATATCTATCAAGTAAGAGCATTTAAACTTTGTTTCAAATATAAGGCCTTTTTCATATTTTCTAATGCTCTTGGTTATAGCCTTATACATATGATGTATAGCTTTAGCAATGTTGGCAGACTTGTTGTTTCTTATGCTTACATGCGGTGTAAGTTTAAGGTATACATAAGTAGGTTTTACTATCTTCAGTAACTCAGATAGCTTTATTGACTTCATTCTTAACCTCCTAAAACAACCTGCTAAAATATTCTTCTGCTAGTTTAAATTCTTTATTAAAATCAAAGCTAATTGTGCCATAGTATTCACGAGCCATTTCAAATTGTTCATCTTTAATCATATACCTGCCGAGAAACTCTTCGGTATCGCCATCTATGAAAATTATATCCATTCTTTCACCATGCCACTCTCTGCCCAAGAAAACCTTTGGGTTATGACCTTTAAACCAAACTGATAACATTTTTATAGTTTCTTGAAAATCTTCACTAAATTTATTCATAATTAACCTCCCATTGCCATTGTTATGAGTTTGAGTAACACATAAATTATTATGCTTAATGCCGATACTACTCTGCCCTTTTCCCATCCTGCCATATAGGCTATAATACCTGCGGCAACGAATAGTAAACACAACCAATGAGATACGCTTATAAAACTGTTCCATAATAACCAGAAGGCTTTTTTAATAACATCTACTACGAATTGTGACCAATAATCAGGGTTGAGTATTCCATCATTGCCATGATTCAGAGAGCTGTTAGAAAAGTTACCTCTATCGATAAAATCTTTCCACCAGGAGTGATTGACCGGTATCTGTTGTATAGGTTGTGCAACTATATTACTATTCTGTAAGTGGTTTAACTCATCTTGCATTTGAGAACTTATAACATTGAACTGGTCTATTAATTGATTGTTTTGCTGTATTATCTGCTGTCCCTGAGCATCTATTTTATAGAAGTTATCAAGGTGCTTGTAAAAATCACTTAAATTCTGTTGAAGTGGGTCCGGGTTATTGATAACTGTCATTACTCCGTTGTGTATAATAGTTCTTACAGTAGACACTAGCGGCACCCCCTATCTGCCTGTGAATGCACCATCTACTAAACCGATGCCCCAAGGTATAAGGTCAAGTCCTGCAAAAGCTACAATATATTTGAATATTACTTGCCCTATGCTCTTTGTATCGCCTGAAGCGGCTTTTTTCACTATTTCAATACCACCCATTACCATGAATGCAACTCTAGCAAACTTCTTAACCATCGGCCAGAATACAGCTTCAATTCTTCCAAACGGGTCAGCAGCTACCGCAACAGCAGATCCAGGTGTGAATGCACACATCAACAACGCTACAGCAATAATAAAAGCTGCCTTAGCTGCTGGATTGTGAGCAATTAATGTTGCTTTTTTCTCCATATCCGCAATCCGTTGTCTGTTAAAAAAATCTCTTAAACATTTCATTGGGTCAACAAGTTTATGGTTTCTAACACTGATTACTATTATTTTCATATATACCTCCTGTATAAAGTTTAAAAATTTACGCATACTATTAATAACTTAAGAAAGGTGGTGAGCTATATGACAATAGAATTTGGATTAGCTCTAGTCTTTGGTGTGATTTATAAAGTGCTTGAAACTTTAGGATATTAATTGTAAACAATCTGTTAAAATCAATCGTATATAGATAAAAGTGTAACAAAACTAATACCTGCTTGCATACGCTGTACTGTGTAGCGTAGTAAGCGCAGCGATGAAGCCACAGTAAAGCAACCTGGGCCAATTACACGCTTCCCAAGATATTGTTTATGCTGTCGTTTAATTCATCTTTAGAAGCATTATTCTGCACTGGTTGAACGGAACCGGTGCTATTTTCTTTTACCAAACCTCTCAAGATATCTTTAACATATCCACTTATGCTGCTGTGGTTCTTTATTTTTTCGTATAAAGCAATATCTTCAGCGGTGTTCTTAAAATTTATGATTAATCTTCTTCTTTCCATAAACTCAACCCCACCTTTCTGAATCCTTGAGCATTAGCGAACAAATAATTATCAATTCTTACCAGGCTTTCAATTTTCTTTTTCAAGACACCGTATAATAAGAAAGAACCTCCACCAGTTAAAATTGAAGTGTGTGTCCTTATTGGATAGTTAAGGTTCAGTTCATTCATTAGATTCTCAACCATATCTTTGATAAATGGTGCTATGAAATTCATATCTACCTGCTGACCGTCAACCTTTAATCCATCTCTTAATATGCTTTCGATATCTTCTATATTTAAGCTTAGTGTATGATTAGAGTTGAGGTGCTGCCTTATGCTATCATAAAGATTTATCATGCCTAGAGCTTTGCTATCGGCTTTAATAAGTTTATTATTTTCAAATACTGCAAAGTTCGTTGTTCTGCCGCCTATATCAAGAATGATGCACTTCTTATTCTTATTCTCCAGGCTGTAGTATGCTCCGGCTCCTTCAGGGAACACTTCAACATTTTCAATTATCAAGGTTCTATCAATTCCCTTATACCTAACTTTTATCATTTTGTTCTGCAATATCGCGGCCTTTAACTTATCCTTATTGGATTTGTATTGGTTAATCGGAAGTCCAACCACTATATTAACTACTGGTCGGTCGGTGCTCTCTAGGATAGCCGTATAGAGTAGTGGCAGAATGTTTTGCTTCTCAGCTTTATTAAGCTTAGTTTCTAGCGTTCCCTCACCCATATAGTAGGTGGTTCCGTTATGAGTTAAGGCTGTTCCACTATCCAGCAACCTCTCCTTTGTTGTGTATTTCGCCGGCATTATAAAGCCTGATGAAGTCTTTAGATTATAGTTTCCTATGTCTATGCCTATTGTAGCCACATATAACCCTCCTTTACCTTTTGGTACACATTGTTTGTATGTCTTTATTAACCTTTCTAATACATTTATATGCCAATGTCACACTCAAGGTGCTTGTACACAATATTTTTTCTATAAATTAAAAACTTTTTTCTGCATAAAAAAAAGAACTCCTATTCTTCCAGGAGTTCAAATATATCTTCTACGGGTTTACATATCTTTTTACTTATTCTCAAAGCTACTTCGAGGCTAACTTGTTTCTTATTATTTTCAATACGATTATAGTCCTTAATATTTATACCCAAGAATTCAGCAAATTCATTTTGAAACCTATAGCCCATCTGGAGCCTTATCTGTAGCAGCCTATTTTTTATCATACCATCACCCTCTTACCCTCAGTATATGATTATTATTCGCTGAATGTTTTAAAATTCCTTTTTATGACAAATAAAAAAGAAGTAGCCTCCAATTAAGGAAACTACCTCTTTTACTACTCTGCGTTACCTGTATTTAATATAGTCTTATATTTATTAACCTCTCCCGCTATTGCCTGTCTTAAATGCTCAATATCATTATCAGTAAGATATGGTATCTTTTCTTTTAATAAATTATTAAACATATCGATTTTTAATTGTATGCAATCACCTATAGCTTGGTTAATCCTAAAATGTTCATCAACTATATTCCAAATATCAAGTGCAATTGTCTTTTCTTCATTGTATTTGGTTAAACCAATCTTCTTTATTACTTCATCCCTTTTAGCCTCGATGAGCTTAATCAGAGCAGCTCCTACTGCTTTTATTATTACTGTGAAAACTCCTATGATAAAGGTTATTAGCAAAGGTATTATTTGAGATATTAATTGTTCTTTCATAAATTATTTTTCCTCCCTTATTAATCTTTGATTATTCTTATTTTTATTGCTTCTAGTCTTAACTCCCTGCCCACAGTTCCAGAAACTTCTCCGCCTTTGCACCAGTCCATCCAGCCCATACCTTCTACATGAGATTGATATTCTACATGGTATCCTGGAGCATTTTCTAAATGGATTTTAACTGCCTCTAGTCTCAATGACCTTCCCATAGTCCCTATAACTTCTCCATTGCCTCTAGGAGCTTGCCAGCCTATGTCCTGTACATGACCTTCAACAACTATATTACCCGGGCCATCATAATTAATAGCTAATGCTTCCATTCGTAAGCTTTGGCCTTCTGTGCCTGCCACTTCACCATTTTTCTTTTGCTCCTGCCAACCTATATCCTGGACATGAGCCTGATAACTTATATTTGCTGGATTTAACATAATATTAATTGCCTCCTGTACTTCCGCCCTAAACATGTCAACTGTTTTGCCATGGTTTGCAAAGTATGCAACTGGATCTGTATGATTAGTTTCTCCCCACTTTGCGCTTACTTCAGCATGCGACATTAAGGTTTCTTTAGTTATTGCAGTGACTTTGATTACATTAACATGAACATAAGCAAACAGCCAAACAGCTCTATTCCAAATCTCTTGGAACTTTGATGGATCTAAAGTATTGCATAATTCAATGCCTATAAAGTTGTGATTTGCTGTAGGTCCTGCGTGCCATGCTTGCTCGTTCCAAGGTACAGTATTGGTTATGCTGTCATTGTCAATAAAAGCATGTGCTGAAGCACTTCTGCCTCCTGCCCCAGCATTGAAGTAGTTGAATTCTGATTCATCTGAATCCCCAGGAGAAGCTGTTTCATGTACTACCGTTCCTCTTGCAACAAGAGGTAAATAACTTCTGTTTTTACTTATATATCTTTGAATTATTTCATATGACATTTCTATTCCCCCTTACCTTTTCAATAATATACCGATAACAAATAAAGACACAGTGACAAATATGCCAAGTCCCCAGCGAATTGTACTTATAAAATCATCCATTTTTTTAACTAAGTTCTTAATTTCTACTTTAAACTCTCGTCCGTCTTGTTCTACATTATCCAATCTTTTTGAATGCTCGTTAAGTCTCTTGTTATGCAATTCCAAGGTGTCCTCCACTGCTTTATGTCTTTCATTCCATAGTTCTTCATTGTAGGCCAAAATACTGCACCTCACTTTATTAAATAAAAAAAGCATCTACTTAGTAGGTGCTTTAAATTAATGGAATTCCATTTTCAGTAGCCTTTTGCTCCGCTGCTGCCTTAAATTCTTGTATTTTTGTCTTGCACTCGTCGAAGTGATTTTGAAATATTTGTTCATTTTGAATATCAATCTGTATTCCGCATACCTTGTTAACTGTGATATTGCAGTACATCTTTGCAACTAAAATATCCTGACCATTTAGATCCGTCATTATAATGTCATCACTTAATTGTATAAATTGATTCATGATATACCTCCTTATTTTGTATAAGTTATTTCTAAGACAGGCATCCCCGTATAGATACTGTAATTGCTTGAGCCGTCATAAAGAGCTAATCCGTGTATTCCATTATCCCTAAGCGAATTCCCTACGCTTGCAGGCAGGCCAATCCATCCTGCGGCTCCCCACGCAAGAGCGCCATTGTATCCAAAATCAGTGCTTAGGTCATAGCCACCGCCAGTACTGTCATATCCGTGTCCATACCAATGCATATTAACAGCTGCACTGCTTCCACCACTATTTTTTCTAGTCATATAAATTCTAGCATTGTTTATTGTGGCTCCACTTAAAGCGTTCCTTATATCAGCACTGTTAAAGCACATAAAACCTCTATGCTGGCCGTATCCTGACCACTCACCTTGATAGATGTCATTGGTATCACTTCTCCAAACGCTAGGCCTCCAAGAATCTGTCTGAGTTGCTGTCCACTGAGTTGTATAGGTCTGTGTCGACGGTCTCGAAGAAGCATCCTGTGTTTCTGTTCCCGTAAGCGTTCCCGTTTGTATCGAGCCTCCATCATTAGCTATACCATTACTACTGACGGGAGAGGCACTATTGCCACCAATAATTATTCCTCCATTGGAAACCCAATAGGAATATGCATTATTACTTCCACGATTTCCATAATTAAACACAGTGGCACAGTTTTGAGCACAAATAGCAGTATTGCCTGCGCAGCCGCTTATATCGTTGTAGATGCACAGTCCTTTGCTTCTGTTCCATATAAGTCCATTGGAATAGTTAAGCTTTGCCCTGACTCCGTATACTTGAACAGCATTACAATTAACAATTTCTACCGCTGGTCTACCATACTGTGGTGTTATAAGAGCACCTAGGACGCTTGAATTAACACCATCTCTGCCACCCTCGATACTTACAAAAGTATTACATCCAGTGACTACGAAACTTCCTTGTATAACACAATTGACATCAAGTACGATTTTTAGTATCCCAGATCCTAAGAAGTTTTCAACAACAACCGTTTCAGCACAGGTTCCATTAACATAGATATCAACTTCAACACCGTTTAAGATTATTTTATTTACTCGCCTTAGTGCTTCATTGATACTTTTCAATTTAGAGCTTGAAGTTCCTGTATTATTGTCATTCCCGTACGTGCCATCTACATATAAAGTTAAACTTTGTGATTGTATGCTATAACTATTATCAGCTATAAGTTCGCTAACCCTTAACCTTGAGAAACCTCCTCCAGTACTACCAAACCAACCAACAGAACTACCATCATTGGCCAGCAGGTTAAGCCCGCCCTCTTTTATTGATATTCCTGACGAATCAATCAAAACTCTATCAGTTATTTGATTGAACCCTATTTTAATTGCTTCTACATTAATACTGAAGTTAGTGCCATCGAAAATAATCTTATTAGCAAAATTAAAGGTACCATCTGCCATGTTAAGCCAGCTTACACTGTTAAAGCTTTTTAATATACCGGTCTTAATTATCTCAGCTGTTAATGTTCCCGCATCGATAAAATCCGCAACGAAATGCCCATCGGACGTGATTGCGGTTCTGTAAGGTCCATTATATCCAGTAGCAGAATAGCCAAGGCCGTTTCGATTCCATCTCCAAACCTCAGTAGCCGTATTAGGATCTTCGGTATCCATAATTAGAAATTCACCATTTCTTTTTAATGCATAACCGCCAAGAGCCGAGTTTATTTGGATTGTAGCATTATCTATTGCAGCCTGAAGAGAGCTTTTAGTTTCAACAATATCCTTTTTAACCGCCTGGATAGAAGTATTAATGCTGCTTGCTATATTTTGTTTAAAACTCCCTAATTCAACTTTTTCAATTCTGTTGGTTAAATCATTCTTAGTTATCTTTATAACTTTACACTTAAGATTTATATTAAGCTTTGAATGTTTTACAGTTACCGTATCACCTTCATTGACGGTTTCGAGAATTGCATAATTTTTATACTGATCTGTTTTAGTAAGTTCAATAAAATCCACCTTATAATTAGCCGTCGGAATATCAATCTTATTGTCCAACATGTATTTCTGTGCCGCAGTTCTAAGCTCTTCTACAGTTTCAATGTCTGAAAACTCAATTACTCTGATTTTTGGATGAGGGAAATTATCGATGCAAGGAGAATCTATATATTTTTCTGGAAGTTGTAGTGCATCTTTACCGAGGGGCATCAATCTCGTACATATGCCATCTGTATCGAGAGTTTCTTCAATCCCTTGAATGTTTTTACCATATGCAACAAGAACTCCTCTATCGCTTCCCCTGGATTGTAAAAGCTTAATAGTAAAGTTATCCCTAACTAATTCTCCACCCCAGGTTGATATTATTCCATCACTGCCCATTATTGCTTCAACGACATTCTTGCGGATAAAGTATTTAGTTGCTATAGTTGAAACATCTGACATAGAAGAAAATGGATGAGCATATTGAGTACGGGTCAATATCCAGTCCAGAGCACTGGCACCATTAAGATTCTCAGGCCTTACGTCTTCAAGGAAGTTATCCAACAAATCATAAAAGATATGCCTTGCATTTACCTTTATTCCGTTTAAAGTTTTCTGCTTACGATAGATCCTAAAAAGTTGACCATCGGCCTTAATAATATTTCCTTCTAAGAGTTCCTGCCACTTAAGCCTGGCATCGAGAGGATGCTCAGCATCTAATTCATAAGCTCCGTTTAATTCTTCGGTAATAGAACAAGAGAGAGTGTCATTTAACACTCTCCCGTTTCTACTAAAATCAGTTGTATTTTTATCATAAATTTGTATTATTTAAACCACCTCCTATGAGGTATATTAAGGGAATAATAGTATCCTATTGCGAATTACTTTTGTAGCGACTTAACAAAATTAGTTTGTTGCACAACAGGATACAGAATATTGGCTAACACTTGATGTCCTGCTATATTAGGATGAACCCCACCTGAGTATGTTGACATTTGGTCTGCTGTCCATGCGTTACCGAAATCTGCTTTTAGAATACCTGTATCGCTTACTATAGTATCAATCATGCTATTGAAATTGCTCCAGTTAGGCAATCTATTGGCATCATTAGTAGGAGGTATCTTGCAGTATATTATTTCACAGTTAGGTCTATATTGTTTTAATCTGTTTATAACGGTTTCCATATTAGATTTAAAAGTATCAAGAGTTGTTATAGTAGGATTACAATCATTCATGCCACATTGTATAGTAACAAGGTCGTAAGGTATTCCTAAAGCTAAAAAATTAAGTCTGCTAACCAAATCACCAGACCTTGAACCGCCATAACCTTTATTAAGATGTTTTATGATACCATAATCTTGGCATATCTTTTTCCAAACAATATAGGAATATAAATTAGCTCCAACGGCGGAAGCATCATCTGGAATTGTCCACGATATACTATCACCAAATGCTAGATATATACCGCCCTTATGCATTAACAGCCACCTCCCATCCCATAGCAGAAACATCAAGCAATCCTGTTTCACTCGTAACTAATGTCTGATATTTAATATCTAGTGACATACCCTCTTCAAGCCACAATTCACCATTATACACTCTTTCAACGCATCCATTCTGAGGAACAAAAAACGTATCCAAATATGTATTGACCATAGAATCAGATGTTGGCATATCTCGTCTTGCGTAATCAAGCCCCGTTATTTGTATTGTTGCCCTTAGTGCCTTGTCTGATGAGACAGAAAAACGTGCCAAATAAAGTCTTCTCCCTTTTGACGGTATCATTATTCCAGATACTGTACTATAAGTGTTGTTTGTGCCTATTGATTGCCTGTAACCAAAAGCCATCATACCCTCTCTATTCATCCTTACCCAAAATGGTTCAGCAATTGATACTGGTTGTTGACCCTCTGCTGATTGGTAGGGATTTTCGGTGGAATTATCACTTGTATTAATTAAAAATGACATATCTTATCCCTCCTATTACGCTGATATAATTCCAAATTCTTTAAATATAGGTTCTGTGGCTGTTCCAAAAATTCCTGTTTGAACACAAATCCAACCAAGATTTCCTCCTGCCACTGGGGTAGTATTCCAAACCTTATCTCCAATACCCCATGCACCAGTAGTAGGTGCTGATATTCCAGTTTGTTTTACAATATCATTCAAAGACGAATCATGAGCGTCTAATCTAGCCCCTAAATTTGCATAGTCTTTATTGTTAATATTGTCATGCCTTGCTGCAGTAACTTCGGTTGATGTGTTTGCCTTAGTTGAATCGTCATAAGCTTTTTTTACTGCATCAATATCAGCCTGCCACTCAACTATTTTATTCTCTATTGCGCTTATATAATTCGAACTTAGTATTCCATCTCCATTGCCGATTGAACCCTCAACAGTGAAATTAAATGTAGTTGTACTTAAAATCTTTCCATCTTTCTTAAATACCACTTCACACTTTACCACCCCAGCAGCAGCCAATGTATTGTTTTTTAAGACACATTCAAAGTTTCCCTGCGCTGCATTAAGAATATTAACCCCTGTCGTGCTGTCCTGCACTACTATAGTGTTATCTGGCTTCAGAAAATTAAATTCTATTGTCTGGTCAGTAATATCAACCGCAACTCCATTATTAATTAATGATATTTCTATTACTGAGCTATCAGTATCACCTTGCTTAAACCTGGTATTGCTTATGATTCTGTTTTTCAAATCCATTATAATTTTATATCTATTTTCCATTCTATAACCACCTCCAGTTTGGTGTAATTTCAATCTTAGATACATTGCCACTGAAGTTCACGGAGTTACTCCCAGGTATTAATTCCGGAAACTCACCAATCATCTCATTATTCATAAGTTGAGTATCTTTATAGGCATCCATAAGTTCACTGTCTATAGTCACATACTCCACTATATTTGTTAGATAGATTATATTGTCATTAATATTTAAGTCTATAGAGCCTGTACCGAATACTTTTACTACAGGCTTACTGTTAGCTGTCCCGGGATTAAAAATCGTTCCTGGGCTTGCTAGAGCGATTGTAGGATTATCTATAGCATATTTATGAGGCTGACAATCAAATTGAATAATAAAATTGTGAAATGTGGGGATTATCTTACTAAATGGAATCTTATTTATTATAGTAGCCTTATAAACCTTGTCAGGTGCATTACTGAATATTACATCGCCGCTCCCTGTTAACCACGCGCTAACATCATCGATGCTACCATCATAAAGAGCACATTCACATGGCTTAATTGTCCCTTGATATGTTCCATCGTCATAAGTTAAATGTCCGTTTCTGCCCGGTATTGCTATTTTCTCTATATTTGCGTCAGGTCTTTCAAGGCTAGGAAGCTTAGTTACCATTATATTTTTATCTAAAGAACTAATTCCTTTCCAAATAAAATAAGGGTACATCTAAGCACCTCCCTTGGATAGAGCCGCTTGATTTCGATAGAATTCTAGTTCCTCGGCAAAAGCTTGAACAGTTTGTTTTCTATCGTTTACAAATTCCCCAATATTTATAGTCATACCGCCCAACATTCCTTGGGTTTCTTGATTTGGTGTAACCCGTGAGCCTCTTGGTAATCGTACTAACTCTGGCCCTTGTTCACCCACTATTGCAAGGCCACCTCCAAAGAAATCAGTTCCTTTTGCTAACATTGGAATCAACGGAATGTTTATTCCCTTTCCGCCTACAGCTGGCACCCAATCTGGAATTTTTATTTTATTAATCCCTTTTATAAAACCGTTGAGAGCTCCAATTATGAAATTTATAGGGGCTTTAGCTATGGTCTTTAATCCTTCAAAGACTCCGCTAAATATACTCTTAAGCCCTTCCCAGGCCCTTCGCCAGTTGCCTGTGAAAACTCCGCTTATAAAGTCCAGAATTCCATTTAAAATAGGCTTAAGTGAATTATTCCATAAATCCTTTATAGTTCCGAATGCTGCAGATACTGCTCCGCTTATTGCACTAAAAACTAGTTTCCATGCTGGCAGTAAGATATATTGCACATAAAGAACAATTAGAGCGAATATAGGACTTAAAATATTATCCCAGGCCCACTTAGCAATGGTAAATGCTCCTGTTACCACATCACCTATAGTTTGAAAAACCTTTTGGAATATTGGCATCAACTGGTCTCTAACAAATGGCACAATATATTGCTCGAATACTTGCTGAAATACTGCTTTTACATTGTTCCATAGAGGTATAAACACATTATTTATGAATGGCACTATGTAGCCCTCAAGAACGCTAGAAAATACAGTTTTGATATTGTCCCACATACCTATAAAGAAGTTTCTGAAATCCTCATTGTTCTTCCAAAGCAAAACAAATGCCGCTATAAGTGCCCCTATTCCTAATATTATTAGTCCTATTGGACCTGTTAAGAATGTAAAGGCTGTCCCAAGTGATGTTGTTACCGTAGTACCTAAACTCGCTATTGATGCCCACAGTGTCATGCCACTTGCCGCTAATGCCTGCTGGACATTGAATGCTATATATAAGGCCAGAATAGTTCCTATAACCACACCTAAAACAGTTAAAAGAGTAGCGTTTTGTTGTATCCATTGTGGTAACTGCATTGCATTATCTAAAAGGCCTTGTAAAGTAGGCATTAATTTAGCAAGACCTTCTCCCACACTACCAAGTATTGCACTTTTAATGTTGTCCATTGTATCGCCAAAAGTATCAAGCCCTGACACAGCTTCATTGCTCATAACCGCACCATTTTTTCTAGCCTCTTCGGATAACTTTGCTAATTCATCTCCGCCGGCCTTTATGAGCGGATTTAATTCCATTGCTGACTTTCCGAAGATAGACATAGACAAGGCATCTCTTTCGGTTTCATTCCCTACTTTACCAAGCGCAGTAAATGTTTCTTGCATAACGGTTTGCGCATCTCTTAAGTTTCCATGCGCATCCCTAACTTTTATACCTAACTTATTAAAAGCTTCAGCTTGAGCATTAGGCCCATTCTTCCCAGTTTGTGCGGCTGCCATTGTCCTAGTTAATTTCGCCTGTGCGCCTGTAATTACTTCGAGCTCAACCCCTAGATTGTTTCCAGCGTATTGAAGTTCTTGCAGTCTTTCAGCAGATAGCCCCGTTTTATCACTGAGAGCTTGTAAGTTATCAGCGCTGTCCATTGCTGCAACTCCCATTGCAACAAGCCCTGCACCAACTGCGGCACCAGCAACAGCTGCAGCCTTACCCATGTTTTTAAGGTTGTTTACAGCATCATCTTTTGATAAGACTGCATTAGCCTTTTTCGCTTCAATTTCAAGCTTTTCAAGACCTTGCTCAGTCTTAATTACTTCACGCTGCAGGGCTCTAAACTGCTCCTCTGATACTTTGCCCTGCGAGAACTGTTCCTGAACTTGCTTTTCCGCATCTTTTAGAGTTTCTAGTTTTCCTTTTGTATTAGTTATACTGTCGGCCAAGAGCTTCTGTTTTTGGTTAAGTAGCTCAGTGTTTTCAGGGTCTAGTTTTAAAAGTGCGTTCACACTTTTCAACTCGCTTTGCAAATCCCTACTGGTCTTGTTTACACCCTCTAAGGCCTTATTTAACGGGCTGGTGTCCCCTCCGATGGAAATCGTAATACCCTTTATCGTGTTTCCAGCCATCTATATACCTCCTTCCTTAAATTTTCTTCTAAGTGCCTTTCTATCCGGCTCCGTCTGCTCCATTCGCCAGCACTTGTCAAGGTATTCTCTGCCTTGCTCGGTTTGCATGTTATTATAAATAACAGCATCCCTAAGTAACAACCAATATTCAAATACCTCTAAATCTTCCAATCTTTCAAAATTAAATCCTGCATAATCGCAGATGATTTTTTCTTCAATCGTATTGCTTTGATAATGCCCCTTATCTTCCTCATCCTCAGGACAATAAGGGATTTTTAGTTTTTTGAGTTTCTCTGCTCACCCAACCATCCAAAATATGCTGTTACAATTTCATTTAATTGGTCAAAGTCAAGTTCATCTATCAACGTCTCAGGTACCTTGTAATTAGACTTATTCTTATTAAGTATCATTTCAACAGCCCTTGCATAATTGTCCATTACATCTTCACCTTTGGACTTGGCTAGTGCTACAATTTCTTTTAAAGCCTTTACTTTTGGAGGCTCAACTTCAAGAGTTATATTTTCTATCTTAATTGTGAAGTATCTTTTATTTACGGCTGATATATCAAACATCAATATTCTCCTTTCAAAAATAAAAAGGGCAGCTACTGCCACCCTCTAAACTATGCTACAGGAATCTCTTCCTCAAACATGATCTTTGTACCTTCAGAATCCATTGGAGCAGCCAAGAATTCAGCATCAACAACAGTTTCTTTATCCTTTACAAATGCCAGGCTAAATCCTGCCTGATTGTTACCTACTATTGTTACCCTTACGTCTCCATCTACAGCATCTTCATGCACAAAACGGATAACATAAAGCTTTCCATCTTGATTATTGATACCACCTATTTTAACTGTTCTTTTCCCAGTTGTTTCTGTTACCCTAGCGGTTGAACATAACTTTGTAAGGGTTTTTCCGTTCCAAGTTAAAACCCCACTCTTAAGAGTTACTTCCTCCTCAGTCAGAATAGTCTTTTGCACAAGGCCTAAATCGTCTGTAACTGTAACGAATTTAGGTTTATATCCAAGTGTTGCTCCGCCTTGGATGTCTCCTAATCGGTTGCTTTCAACTTCAAGAGTTGCGGTATCCGGAATTGTGGTTCCAACAAATTCAGCAACATAAAGTTTACCTGAACCTAATACAATATTTTCTTTACCGTCCATTCATTGTCCCTCCTATAATTTTTCTACCAATTGAAAATCGTACACAGTTTGAAGGAATTTCTCGCTATCAATCCATGTACGGTCTTTTGAATAATATATTGATTTTTCATTTAACAAGGCTTCAATTTTATTTTCATCCTCTTTATTTATCTTTTCCGCATATAATTCAACGCTTATATTGCGCTCTATAATACAGTTTTTTGTATCAGCACCTCTTACATTAGATTGCTCTAAAAAAACGATATACGGCAATGCTGGAGGAACTAAAAAGCGCTCTTCAGCCGCCTTCATGCCAGTAGTTTCAAGCCATGTTTTAACGTCCGTTAGCATTTTCTATTGCCTCCTTCGCTAATTCTTCCATACGCCTTTGAGCAAGCTCTTCTCCATACTTAATATGCGGATACTCTTTGGTTCTACCTCCGTCTATAGTGGCATGACCATTTTCTAATAGATGTGTCAGTCTATAATATGGTGCCGCCACATACCAAGTATTACGCTTATTAAATTTATCCTCATATGAGGTTTTAATTCTAAATGACTTTACATATTTATCACCTTTATGGCGTTTAAAGGTGATATGAGCTTTTATTTCCTCATTTGCTTCTTGCGATACTTTATCAATAGCTTTTTTCATCTCATCTGCAACATCTTGAGTATAATTACTCATGTACTCGGCCATTAAATCCGAAATCTCATCAATCTTAACGCTCAAGCCTACCCACCGCCTTAATTTTAAGCGATACATTTCTAAACATATAATTGTCTACAGGTGGTTGAATGTCAAATATAGCTCCACGAAATTTGATTCTATAGCATTGAGTATCAAATTGTAATTCTTTTAATTTCTCACAATACCATACTTCAAATAATGTGATACTTTTTGATTGTTCAGCCCCACCTATTAAATATTCACTGCCACCAGCAACATTAACCTTTGAAAAACATTCATAATAGTAGTTCCAGGTTTCCGTACTTTCATCAAGCTTTTCAAAAATGATTCTGTGTCTCTTACCACCGATACTCATGACGTTATCACATCCACGTATTCACTGGATAATGTTAAATGTGTTTTTAACATATCGTAGGATTCCTTATATCTTTTTGCTTCATTCTCATCGTCACTAAAATCAGATTTACAATATGCCTTAATAGCTTTGAGAATTAACGGGTCCGCTTCAGTAATTTTACTCGCCTTAATACCTGATAACTTTAAGTCAGCTATTGCAGCTGCTATAGAATCTTGGATATCTTCATCTAACCAATTTTCGTCAAATCGTATTGATAGTTTGACTTTATCAAGTAGCATAAAATCCCTCCCATATAAAAAATAAAGGGAAGGAGTTACCCTTCCCTGTTATTAAGCACCCTTCTTAACTCTTATAAAACCATTTTTGGCAACAACGTTACCGCCGATAAATATTACTCCCTTATGTGCTATTTGTCCCTCTTTGAACTTATAGTCTGTTGATCTTTGAACGTCCATGTCTGAGAAAACTGCTAGTTCATAGTTAGCTAAGTTACCATATGCCATGGAGTAGTCTCCTACAGCTGTTGCAGCATCACTAAGAGCCTTACAAGCTGAATTCAATATAAATGGTATTCCATTTATAGTTCCTGTATTTCCGTTTAATACTATATTGTAAGCTCTCTTTTTATCGATACCTTTCACTTTTGCAAAACCTTTTAGATCTTTCTTATTAAGGATAAGAGCTGCTGTTCCCTCTACATCTTCATCTCCACCATATGAGAATATGATTTCATCTAGAGTGTTTTCATCGATGGCGGATATTGACATATCAGTTGCAGAATCAATAGCAGTTGCAGCACTCGAGAATATACCTACAATATGATTTGTAGCACCATCACCAACAAGTATCTGTTTAGTGATCTTCTTTCTTAATGATACTCTAACACCATTGGTGATAACAGTGTCGTAATCTGCATTAGGAAGCTTCTGAATTTCCTCTGGCTCCTCAGAATATGCAGTTATCTTTGTTTTCTTTATATCCGCATAATCGAAGACAGTTTCAACATCCTTATAAGCAGCACTTGTAGTTGTATAATCACCCTCGCCATAACCAGCTTCATAAGGCTGTTGGAAGGATTCTCCGCCATTTAATGGCTTTACTGTAACACTATCGATAAGGCTTGATACCTGATTGAATGTAGGCTTGATATCAGTAGCAGTATTAACCGGAGTCACAAACTCGCTGCTTCCAACAGTTATACTTCTGTTTTCCTTTAGCGCCTTGCCTCTTTGCTCCCTACTAGCCTTATTATCCCTTTCATTAGGAGTTTCGAGAGGATTCCCATCGATTTTACCGTCATTTATCCCTTTAGCTATAGCCATTCTTCTTTCAATGTCCTTTTGCTCAGTATCCAGATTTCTTAGCTCAGTTTCGAGTTCATCAAGTTTAACATCCTTGGTATCCCCTTCAAGAAGACCTCTGATTTCAGCTTTTCTAGTTCTTATTTCTTGTAATCTCTTTTCAAACATTAGCATTTACCTCACTTTTAATTAATTTTTTGAATAAAAAAAGAAAGTGCGTTGACTTCCTGTTATAGATAAGTTTTTAATATTAGTTTTTTACGCTGCTCATCATTGAGCTTATTGTTATTCATTTCCTTGTTACTGGAGTTATTGTTAGGGTGACCTTTCATACAGTCCGTATTTGTGCATGTACTACATAAGCAATTTTCGGCTCCAGTTTGGCAACAATTATTCTCGGCCATAGTACAAATGTTACACTGACATCCATTGGCACCAGGTTTACTGCATTGTTCTACCATATCACAATTGCTGCATATACAACATTTTGCTCCGGAAGATTGACAGTTATCGCTATGGTTGCAGCTACTGCATACACAACTTCCTACAGACTGCCTTTTTTCTTTCTTACTTTTAGATCTTAGTTCTTCTATTTTACTTTTGCATCTCTGACCAACAACAGCTTCTGTGTCCGGATATGCTGGATATGTTACTGGAGAAACATCATACAAGGTTTCAATTTTGTTAATAGTTCTTTCGTAGATATTATCTGTCTCATTATACTCAATGGTGTCCGCATCCTCTTCATCAGGAATGCTAAATGCAAAACTACATTGATTAACAACTCCAGCTCTAATATTTTCTTTCAAATCATTACCATAGCTTGTATTTGTGGGAATACATCTAAATTTCAATCCAATGTTATCTATGCTTAGGACTAGACTCCCAATACCGCTACTAATGGTGTTTCTACCGAGTGGCTGGTTAGCATCATGGTTGAATAGGCATTTTACATCTGACATGTCGCATGAATTTAGAGCTTCAGACATAATCTTTTCCCTGAATGGTACCCAAAATCCAAGTTCACTAGACCATGTATTAAATTTCAGGGCATATCCTTCAATGACTTCTTGCTGATTGTCTCCATCTCCAACGGCTCTTAATTCAATTTTTGCTGTTACCGTCCGGATTTCTCGCTTATTTTCCTTCGCCATTTTTCTCACCTCCTTCGCTTCATACACCTTGATACTCATCTGCTTTAGTCGCATTAACCATGTTCAAAGTCTGCACTCTTCTATTACCTTCCTCTCCGCCAATTGTTGGCATGTTGAATATATCAAGTATTTGGTCAAGACTTGCTGCCCCTATGTTAGTTAGAAATGTTCCAACGGCAACTTTTGTCGTATTGCTAGCATATTGCAATCTATTAGCTTCAAATATTACTTCATTTCCAAAACCCTGTTCTTTTGAACTGAAAAGTTTTGCAGTAAACTCCTGACTCATCTGAATTGCTATTGGCTCGAGTACACTTTCATAGAATGCATTCCACTGGTTCTCATCATAACTTGAAGTTACAATTTCTTTGCTTATGCTGAAGTAATCGTATATCTTTTGCTTTATAGCATCCATTTGAGGAGCATTAATTATTTTAGGCTCACTCTTTAATTCTTGATAGTCCATAGAACCATCTACAGAAGCAACTCCACCGTTATTGTTGATGTTCATATAATCATCCATGAAGTCTTTAGTTCTATCTTTCTTATCTTGACGTTTCAATATTTGAGTGAACTTTAGTATGCCTCTTATAAATGCTGAAGACTTAACAGCATTTATAATACCTTGGTCAGTAGTATGAATTAATTCTAAGGTAGGGTATAAAGCGGAGTTATTTGTTTCGCCAAACAAATCATCTTTGTAAAAGAACCTTCTAAGATGTATTAAATCAGTATATGGTACTGTGATATGGTTTCCGTTTATGAATGTAAACTTTGCAAATATCTCACCATTATATTCTACAAATTCTGTTCTAGATGCATTTATCGGATATAACCCTTTTATAACTCCATCTGAATCTAATTGAATATAGATAAATACATTGTTTTGCACATAGAGTTGTGTGATAACTTTATACCTAAATATATAGGCATTCATAAATGGATTCGGCTGCACACTCAGCAGATACTGAATATTATCATCTGCAAGTGAAACAGATCTATCCTTAGCGTTGCGCCTTATATGTTTTGGCTGAAGTTTAGCTCCATTGCGTGCAATTGCATCTATCGCAGACCGTACTACATCACTGGAATAGGCATCATTACCAAACTGACTAAATACAGGCGTAAACCCGTTCAGCATTTTCAACTGTGTAGATTGTCCAGTAGGCTGTCTCGGTTTATTCCCTCCAAATATCATATTAAAGAGACTTCTTCGTTCTTTATTCAAATTCTCACCACCTTTCGCTGTAAGTTTTCTACCCAACTAAAGCCATATAATCTTCAGAGTGCTCTCCAAGACCAACATAGGCATCAAGTAAACTAACCATGCCATCAATACGGGCCCTTTGGTTCTTACCTTTAATAGGCCTCATATTATCATTGTCATCGTATTTAACTGTTGTATTAGTTAGGCACCATTTAAGGATTGGATTATTGTTATAATTAATCAGTTTACTCTTCAGGTCAGCTTCCATAACTCTCATCGGCTGACTGAATGTTAACGCTCCTTGAGCACAAGGTTTCATTGTAAATCCTGCCGCTGTCATCTCATTAACCCAATATCCGGCAAGTGCTCTATCATAATAAATCCATAATGGAGTTATGTCATAATCATTAAGCATCTGCATATACCATGCAGTTACATCCTTGAAATCTACTCTGTAACCTTCACATGCAGTGAGCAGTCCTCTATCTCTCCAAACATCATAAGGTATTTTATCTTCCTGGGCTCTTTTCTCTATAAGCTCCTCAGGCAAGAAATAATGCTGGAGTATATACTTTTTATTGGTACCAGGCTTCATTATTAGTAGTGTTGCGCAGGTTAGGTCAGTTGTAGCTGACAAGTCGCAACCTCCGATTGCGTAAGAGTTTCTTAACTCCTCCATATCAAAGGTCTCGGTATTATTAACCTCTTCAAAGCTTAACCAAGCCTCTCCGTTAGTTTCTCTGATATTAAAATCCTTACATAGAAGATTCTTAACTAACTTGGAATTTGACTTAGCTTTATTAACTTTGTTTTCAAGCTGGTCAATCTTTTTTATTGTCCCTAGTCCAGGATTAGCTTTTGGCCAACATTCAGGATCAATCCACTCGTCTCTGCAATCAAGTTCGTAAATTATAGCCAAAAGCCTTTCGTTTTTATAGCCCTCAGCATCGTCATAACCGTTAATAAGCCTTTCAGACTCATCATACTTTAGGTCATATACACATTCTCTGACTGTGCCTGCTGTACTTGTGACAAATATTAAAGGCTCTTCCCTAGCTGTAGTACCATCAACTATAACATCGTAAAGGTTCTGGTCTGTCCAGGCATGTATTTCATCAAGTAAAGCGCAATGAACATTTAGCCCGTCTAGAGAATCTGAGTCTCTTCCGAGGGGTTTAAAAAAAGAATCGTTAAAATCACTTATCATCTCTGCTACTAGAGTTTTTATTCTCTTTCGAAGAGTTGGAGACTTTTTAACCATTCTCTTGCTTTCTAACCATATTAATTTAGCTTGGTCTTTTTTAGTTGCACAGCTATATACTTCAGCTCCAGGTTCTCCATCAGCTATTTGCATATATAAGCCTATTGCTGCAGCTAATGTAGACTTACCATTCTTTCTTGCAACTACTAAAACGACCTCTTGAAATTTTCTAGTGCCATCTATCTTATGAACTATCCCAAAAGTTGCAGCAACCAAAGCCTTCTGCCATAACTCAAGTATAAATGGTTTCCCGCCCATCTTACCTTTAGAGTGTTTGCAGTAATTTTCAATAAACTCTAAAGCATGGTTGGATTTTTTAGAACTATACTCCCATTCAGAAGCGGTATCATTAATTATTCTGATAAGTTCTTTATAGGTCTTATATACTTTCAGGCTAGTATTAATAACTTCCTGATTTGCTTTGATTCCATTTAATGTCTTGATTAAGGCCTCAAGCTCTTTCTCTTTTGACTTTAACTCAATTTCATTTTTTTCTTTTGCGGCCTTTATTGCATTAATCTCTTTTTTCAGGTTTTCAATATCCTGAAATAATGGTTTATGTTTTATTTTATTCCAATATTCAATGATTGGATTATAGGCAACTTCATAAACTATTTTTCGCAAAGCTACGCTTTTCATTTGTTATTCACGAATTCATCGAATCCATCATCCTCTATGGTTTTACCTTGCTTAGGCAATAAATCGGTAAGTTGTTTTATAATACTCTGATAGTTTTTATTCATACTATTATAAAGCCTTGCTACTGGTCTCTCACGTTCATAGGGATCAGTTTTTTCAGACTGAGTAAATAATTCAACATAGCCATTTTCATCGAGGTCCCTTTCATAATCTTCCAAGGCGACTCTCATATATGCAGCTCTGCGAATAAGACCATCTGCCACTGTAAATATATTTTTAGGTATTTTCTTGTATATTTTTCTAAGCCTGCTTTCCTCTTTGTAAATTCTCTCATCTTTATTCAATTCCTGCTTATTCACCACATATATCACCTCCAAATCATAGGTAGGGGCCTATAGTAAACTCTGTGTGCTTTTTGATTG
>JAUZPB010000036.1 GCA_030706145.1 Bacteroidota bacterium | reverse complement strand
GCTCTTCTTAAACCTGTCTATAGCTCAAGCAGCTACGATTTTAACCTGACCGCACAGCTCATTACAGATGGTATTAAGGAGAAAAAAATGCCGGGATGGATAGTAGCATCAACAAGAGATGGGATCCTTCCAAGAAATCAACGAGAGTATTTCCTGGACAGGCATTACAATACACGAATTGAGCTTGAAGGAAATAAAATATGGGTTCAAAATGAGCTTGCCGGAAACTCTGATATCCCTGATGTAAACTGTTTTAAGCTGCGCGGAAATATTTCAATAGATACTTCTAAAAGCGAAATAAAACCATGGAAAATAACTGTAAGTGGCTCTGATAATGGGAAAAATTGGAATGTACTTTCTGTAATAACCGATACTAAATTGCTTGGCGATACTTTTAAGGACTACAGAAGGGCAATTTATCCAAAGAACTACAGGCTCTTTACTAATGAAGTTAAACTGCAGGAGGCTGTCCAGTACAGGTACTACAGATCTGAATTTGACTCACCTAACATTGAAAGCTGGAGAATTGCAGAGTTTGCACTTAAAAAAGATGACCGATATTGTAATGTTGGAGGGCCATATAACTTTTCAAGTTCCTGGAAAAGCTTGGGAGCAGAAAACGAGTGGATTTATGTAGACTTGGGTTCAGAATGTTCGTTCGACAAAATAAAACTGTTTTGGCTGAAACCTCCTTCTTCAGGTTTAGTGCAGGTCTCTGATGATGCAGTCCTGTGGAAAAATATCTGCCCACTGCCTTCGCCTTTAAGGCTGGATCAGGAAATAGATCTTCAAAAGAAATATGAGGGAAGATATGTCCGGCTTCTTTTAGATAAGGCTTTATCTCAGGAAGATGGATTTATTTTAAGTGAAATGGAAATATATGGTACAGGAGCTAAATTCGCCTTAGCCCACCCTGAAGAAGGATTAATTGGTGATGGCCTTTTTAGACTATCAGGCGGCGCATGGAAACTGCTTAAAAGCTCGCAGGTTGGTAAAACCTTAGAGGAGATTTCTAAGGTGGGTTATGATGATAATGACTGGATAGTTGCAACTGTTCCTGGAACAGCCCTTATTTCGTATTATAACGCAGGGATCATTCCTGATCTATTCTATTCTGATAACCAGCTTTTAATATCAGATTCTTACTTCTATTCTGATTTCATCTACCGCGATGAGTTTATTGTACCTGATTCATTTAACGGCAAAACCATAATGCTTAACTTTGATGGAATAAACTGGAAGGCAGATGTTTTCTTAAACGGATCTAAACTTGGAAGAATTGAAGGTGCTTTTACGCGTGGCTGCTTTGATATTACACGAAAAGTCTTTCCAGGTAAGAAAAATGCATTGGCAGTTTATATATACAAAAATGATGCTCCTGGATTTGTAAAAGAGCCCACATATCAAAACCACGATGCAAATGGAGGGGAGCTTGGCATTGATAACCCAACCTTTCACGCTTCTGTTGGATGGGACTGGATGCCATCTATTCGTGGTAGAAATATTGGAATTTGGAACGATGTCTTCCTCTCAACTTGTAGGTCTGTTTCAATCGAAGATCCATTTATTAGCACAAAACTTCCTCTGCCAGATACTTCATCAGCTGACCTTAAGGTCCAGATAAAACTTAGAAATCATTCTGATGAAAATGTCAAAGGAAAACTAAAATGCAAAATTGGAGATCACAACTTCGAACTGCCTGTTTCTTTATCTGCTCTCGAAACTAAAACTCTTTCTTTGGATCAATCAGCTATTCCTGAACTTCACTTGCAAGATCCTGCTCTTTGGTGGCCAAATGGTTATGGAAAACAAAACCTTTATGATGTTAAGTTTGATTTTGTATCGGATAAAGGGGAAATATCCGATACAAAACAGTATAAGACAGGCTTAAGAGAAATGACTTATTCGGAAGATGGCGGCATCTTAAAATTATGGATCAATGGTAAAAGGTTTATTGCAAGAGGTGGAAACTGGGGCTTTTCTGAAGCTAACCTTAGATATCGCTCAAGAGAATATGATATTGCAGTTCGATATCAGAAAGAAATGAATATGAATATGATTAGAAATTGGGTGGGACAAACTGGCGATGATGAATTCTTTGAGGCATGTGATAAGTATGGAATAATGATCTGGCAGGACTTCTGGCTTGCAAATCCAGGCGATGGACCAGATCCGGGGAATGTTAATTTGTTCATGCAAAATGCGGAAGATCTCATAAAAAGAATTAGAAACCATCCATCAATTGCTTTGTACTGTGGCCGTAATGAAGGCAACCCTCCGGAACAAATTGATATGGCACTACGCTCTTTGGTAAATAATTTCACTCCTGAAATTAAATACATCTCACACTCTTCAAGAGGACTGGTTAGCGGAGAGGGACCATATAGCCTAAAACCAGTAGAATATTATTTTGAAAATCGTGCAACAAAAAAACTTCACAGTGAGTTAGGACTGCCAAATCCAGTATCTTTCGAAAGCCTTAGAAATATGATGCCTGATTCAGCACTATGGCCCATTGGCAGAGACTGGGGTATACATGACTTTAGCTTTGAAAGTGCACAATCGGGGGAAACTTTTATAAATGCCTTAAAGGAAAAATTCGGGCAAGTAAATAGCCTGAAAGAGTGGCTAAAGTATTCACAGTGGCTCTGCTATGAATCTTATAGAGCGATTTTTGAGGCGCAGGGTAAAAATAGAATGGGAGCACTTATATGGATGAGTCATTGTGCATGGCCCTCTCTTGCTTTTCAGACATATGACTATTACTTCGAGCCTACGGCAGCTTATTTCGGCATTAAAAAAGGAAATGAACCTCTGCACATACAGTGGAACGCTTTGACCGATAGTATTGAAGTTGTAAATAATAGTAGCATGCTTGGAGATGATCTTATAGCTTTTGCCGAACTGATAAATATTGATGGAAAAACTGTTACAAAGAAACAATTTTCCTTCGACTGCCAGGCGGATCAGATAAGAAACATATGGAAAGTGGAAGTGCCATCAGAAATAAAGGATGTTTATTTTATTAAGCTCAGACTTGAAAGAAAAGGTAATGTAATCTCCAATAATTTCTATTGGAACTCCTTAAATAAAGAAAGCTTGAAAAAAATACCGGAGATGAAAAAAATCAAACTTAAGATATCAACAGAGAAAAATAAAAATAATGGCAGATGGTTCTTGAATGTAAAATTGAAAAATGATACAATGGTTCCGGCTTTAATGGTGAAACTAAAAACTGTTGATTCGAAATCAAAAGAAAGAATACTGCCTGTTATCTATAGTGATAATTATATTTCTTTAATGCCTGATGAAGAAAAAAATGTCTTAATAGAAATAAATGAATCAGATGTTTATGAAGGTTTACCTGAGGTGGTCCTAGAAGGAGCTAATTTATATGATGAAATTGAATTGTAAAATGTTTTTTGTGCCGGTTAAGGTTTTATTTATTGTAGAAAAAATTTTATATGTTTCAGAAATTAATGATTTTTATATCTGCGGGAATATAGCTTGAAAGTAAAATTTATCATTTTATTTGTTGTCTATTCTGTCTGTAGCTTTGGGCAGAGCGCTCCTTTAAGAATTAGCTACCATGAAATTAAAACAGATTCTAGCGGAAAAATATTGCCATGGTATTCTAACGACCCTGGCAAATCTTATGACCATATAATTAATATCCTATGGAAGTTTTGGGATACAATGAAGATTGATTCAAATGGACTTCCTTATTATATGAATCATCAGGTTTGGAAGAAAAATAGTAGTGACAACCGTGGAATAGGTGGCGATCAGATTTCAATGGCATTATCCTCCTGGAGATTGCTCTATGCATATACGGGCAATAGCAGGATTCTTGATAATATGAAATTTATGGCAGATTATTATCTGGCCCATTCTCTTTCTCCAGAAAATTCTGCATGGCCAAATATTCCTTTCCCTTATAACACATCTTTATATTCTGGAGTCTATGATGGTGATATGATACTTGGAAAAGATTATACTCAACCTGACAAAGCAGGCTCTTTTGCCTATGAACTAGTAAACCTTTATAAAATGAGCGGAGAAGAAAAATATCTGAATGCCGCAATTAAAATTGCAAATACCTTGACAGGTCATATTGTACCTGGGCATCAGTATGAATCTCCGCTTCCTTTTCGTGTAAATGCAATTACTGGAGAAATTGGATCACTAAAGGAAGGGCAGAGGGAAAAAATAAAATACAATTATACTTCTAACTGGTCTTCAACAATGTGTCTTTTTAAGGAGCTTGCAAAATTAAAGAAGGGTAATACGGCTGAATACTTGAAAGGTTATAAAGCAATTCTTGATTGGATGATAAAATATCCAATGACAACAAATAAATGGGGCCCATTCTTTGAAGATGTCGCACTTTGGTCAGATACACAGATAAATGCAATTACCTTTGCAGAATATATTTTAAACAATAGGGAAGAATTCCCGAACTGGAAAAAAGATTCTTTCCAGATAATTGACTGGGTCTATGATGAACTTGTAAACGATAAATGGGAATCATATGGAGTAGCTGCTATAAATGAACAAACTCACTACAGAGTACCTGGTAATAGCCATACTGCAAGGCAAGGGGCTATAGAACTATTATATGCTTCTTTAACTGGGGATAATTTTAGGAAAAGTGTAGGCATAAGAGAGCTAAACTGGGCAACTTATATGGTTAATGACGACGGGGAAAACACTTACCTGAATAATGAAACATGGCTGACCGATGGTTATGGCGATTATGTAAGACATTATTTGAAAGCATTTGCTGCCTTCCCTGAACTGGCCCCTGAAGGGCAGAATCATCTTCTTAAATCTTTATCAGTCCTTAAATCTATTTGCTACAGAAACAGCAAAATTCAGTATGAAGTATTTGATAGCGAGGCAGAGGAAGTAATAAGACTAACAACTAAACCAAAAAAGGTAAGCATAAATAACCAAAAAATTTATGAATCACCTGAAGGGAAAGGTAATTGTTGGTATTGGACAGCCTTAAAAAATGGTGGAATTCTTAAGGTTGATCACAAAAATGGCAATAAAATTACTATTACATTTTGATAATATTTCTTGCCATATTGTTCTTTTGTGATCAACCTAACTTTTATTTCTACAAAAGCACTATAAACTACTTTATCTCCTTTATGCTTAGCTGCTGATCATAAGGAAGATATAGACTTTCTATGTGCTTATTTATAACGTTGTGAAATAGTATTATTGGCGTTTCCGTTGCCTTTGGTATTTTAATTTCTTTTAACTCAATGTTTTTTACATCGTCAAAAACTATTGCTGGACGGAAGTCATCACTATTTAAGTTAAGCTTTATATTTCTCATTTTAATACCATCGGTATGCCTAATATAGAATCCCCATGAGGGCAGTTCACCAAACATAGAAAATTCCGGGTAATCATCAATCTTTTCTGGAACTTTGCCAAGCGAATCAAGCGGGATATTTGCCACGTCTTTTCGCCCACCGCCTGCGAAATTAATTTCAATGTTTTCTAGTAATACGTCCTTAACAACTGCTCCAGGAACTCCTACAATAGAGGAGGGAATAAGATTGTATGGATAAACGGGCTGACCTATAAATGGATAACCTAACAATGGTCTGCTTTTTGTTGACCTGCTGCTAAGATATCTAAGGTAATCCGGCGGTCCTTCAAATGGATATCCTAGATCAGGTTTACGCAATGGGATCTCAGCTTTTATTCCTGAAATATGAATTCCCGATAACTCTCCAATTGTAGTATCTTCATTGCGGTGACCTAAGCGTATGAAAATTGCATTACCTGTGTTCCTGGCATTTATATTATTAATATTAATGTTTCTTAGTATTCCTCCATCTACCATTTCTATAGCAAGAGCAGAACGGTATGTGTCGTAAATATTAAGATTGCGGATAGTGACGTTCTTAAATCCACCTTTAGATGCGGTACCTATCTTAAAGGCACTGGCACTTGAACGGATTGTACAATCAGATATTTCAATATCCTCGCAACAATTATCACTACTCTCTGATTTAAGGCATATCCCATCATCGGCTGCATTTACAAAGCAGTTCGTTACCTTTACTTTTTTGCAATCTGAGATATCAATTCCATCGTTGTTCCAATATGTTGTGCTTTCAACTTTTATGTTACTTATTACTAAGTTAGTGCATGCAGAATAATTCTGAACCCAGCTTGCCGCATTCTTGACCGAGACATCTGATACAGTAACATTCTTGCAATTTATAAATTCAATCAGTTTTGGCCTGCTTGCCTCTGTAGGACGCTTAAATTCCCATTGTGGGTCCTTTAAGGTACCATCAGATAACATAGTGAAAATATCTTTTATTAGTTCAGGAGCTTGTCCATCAATTACTCCTTGCCCTGTAATGGAAATATTTTCCTGATCTTTTGACACAATTAGTGCTAATGCTATATCACTATTATAATCACTCCTTTTAGTGCTGCCTAAAAGTCTTGCGCCTGAATCAAGGTGAAGTTCAACATTCGATTTTAAGCAAATAACTCCGCTTGCAAAATTTCCAGCCGGAATTATTACTTCCCCTCCTTTTAATGAAGCCTTGTCTATTGCTGACTGAATTGCCTTTGCGTTATTTGTTACTCCATCAGACTTGGCTCCAAATGAAGTTATTAAAAATACCTTCTCTTGTGAGAATATATAAGTCGAACAAATGAGTATCAGAAACGCGATTTTTATTGCTTGTTTTTCTAGAGATATCATTTTCAATATTCTTGTTGTTATTAATTGACTAGGTATTTACTCTTAAAAGACTCAGGATACTTTACAAAATATTTTCCTGACTCATCTGTCGTTGTTATCCATGTATCAAACTTTCTTTCTCCTTCGTATAGTACAATTACTCTTCCTCCTTTTGATAATTTGCCATATGAATCTTTGCCTGTCTTACATCCATAGGCTAAAGCAATATCATTAAGTGTTCCTATATAATTGTTGTTGTGATCATGGCCGCAGAAAACTCCCATGATATCCTTGGACTCTAGAATAGCGCAGTACATCCCAGAATTGATTACAGGTGAAGCTACATCTTCATCTTTGTCTCCTATTGTTGTACTGAATGCTTTTATAGTATTATACTCAGGCAAGGGAATATGAAAAAAAGCTAAAGCAGGATATGGATTGCCTTTGTTATTCTTAGTGAATCTTATGCTCTCATTCCGGTACCACTGGATCTGATCATTTTTAATCCAGTCATATTCTCCAAGTTCCTTGTTGTTTTCTTTACCCGTGTATGCATTTGAATCAAAACAGTAAAGAAGTGCCTTTGTATTATTTGACTTAAAGCCTTTAATCTCAAGGACATAGTTTCCTGAACCAGAAATATTCTTTGGACCACTCTTGGATTGGTTTAGAGGTAAGGATTCAAGATATTTCATGATCTGTGCATTTGTTAACCCATGTTCATGATCATGATTTCCAAATACAACAGCCCATGGTACCTTTGCATCGATAATAGGTTCTGTTACGGCAGCCCATGCTTTTTTTACGTCATTTGATGTTACAACATCTCCAGTAAATACTACCATATCGGGCTTTTCTTTGTCAATTACAAATTTAATTGTGTTAATAACGCTATCACTTCTTTGCTTATTTTCAATCTTTAGATGAACATCAGTAAATTGTACTATCTTGAATTTTCCGCTTTGATCAAATTTTAGTATAGGGGACCTTTGGGCATTTAATGCAGAAATAATTAATATTAGATTAAAGAAAATTGTGAATGAAATTAACCGGAATATTTTAATTTGATTTGAAGACATGAAAAAGCTCCTTTACTCATTATTCTGTTTCTTAAAATATACTTTTATTCAAATGGAATGAACAAATAGTCTCATGAACAAATAATCTCAAAAAGAACTATTTGCAAGATAGGTAAAATTATTTTGGGATACTTGTCTATAGGTTTGAGATTAGGGTTTCTTGGTATATATTGAATATCTGCCTGCACCTATTTCAAATTGTGCAAGGCCCGGGCTAATTTCTATGTTATTTCCTTTTACCCTTTGTCCGTTTATCAGAATATCATTTATCTCTTTTGCCTGAATCTGAACCAGAGCCTTGGAGTCTTTAGGGACTGTTATATTCATTTGAAAACTATCAGGATTATTTAACCAGCTAATTGTGATTTTACCTTTGGGTGATGGAATAATGCCTTTGGCCCATCCTAAACTCCCTGCGTATGGTCTTACTTTGAATAGTTTCCATCCGGGTTCAATTGGCTCTGCACCTAGGACCTTTTGTGGCAATAAGGCTGTTGGGCCCGATGACCATGCGTGACAGGTTGATCCAACATCACCTCTCCAGGAGGCAACATCCCATGCTTCATGCCATGCACCATTAAATAGGGGAGAGTCCATTTGTGCTCCCCAATATTTTCTTATGTAATCAAGGGCCCATTGTGGATTATTGTCAAAAACAGAATAGAGTACATAATAAGCAAAAGACTGCTCGCTGTTTCTGCCTTTTTCAGTAATATATTCCTTTATATGCGAGGAACAAGAATCTTCAACCAAACCATATAATAAAGCATATACTTGTGTTTGCTGGCAATGTTTTTTACTTCCAAAACAATCCCTGAATAAATGGTTCTCAGGATCCCAAAGCCATTTGTGGATGTTTGCTTTTAATTCTTCTGATTCTTTATCCCACTTCTTTTGATTTTCTTCATCATAAATTGCATATCTTGCTAAGAATGAAGCTTGCCTTAAAGCTTCATAGTAAAGGCAATTAAGCGCTGTAATCTCATTCGTTTTTTCTATAGGGTAATTCTGAGGATGATCAAGCACTATCCAGCCTGGTGTGTCTTTTAGTAGACCATGATCTTTACCTACAAAACCTTTAATGTAGCTTAATAGCTTTACCATATTGGGATAAACCCGCCTGATCAATTCCTTATCTCCATTATATAAGAAATGTTCACCTAGCATTATTATCCACTCCAGTTCATAATCGGGCAGATATGCCGATGTGTTTTCCCCTAAAAGCCAGTCGGTAGGATATCTTGAACGAATGGCTCCTTCATTATTCCATCTCTGTGATTCTGCCCCGGAAAGTATATTGTAGTCTGTAAGCAGTTTTGCACTATTCCCAAAACAATAAAAATTATATTTCTGAACAAAACGGGAGTCACCTCCAATATATTGTGTCTGTTCTCTCCAGGGCGTGTCCATGTATGTATCCTGCGAGCAGAGCTGTAGTGTGTACGTGCCTGTCTTATAGATCTTATTTAGTAATGAATCAGAGCATTCGAAGCTGCCTTCCTCTTTAAGATCATATCTGCGTGCTTGTGCCGATACTCCTTCAATTGTTAGACTGCCTTCTTCCTTTAAGCTGTCTTTCTCCTCAACAGATATATACCGGAAACTGCGCCAGGTAGAAGAACTCCAGGATTGAGTGCCACTTTTTGTAATGAATTGATCTGTATAGTCAACTCTTTTTGTTGAATTGACACTACTGTCAGAAAATAACCTTTCGCCCGTCCCTATTTCTAAAATTTGACCTGCCCTTAAGGCTTTAACTTTTATATGCGGATAAGCTGTATATTCTTTCCCCATATCGTAGATCATTTTATCCTTTACCTTCCACATTTTTACTGGAAAGATTTCTTGCCTTAAAAGCGGAAGACGTTCAACAACTACAATATTATTCCATGGGGCAATCGGGGGAATGCCGATCTCATAGGCAAAATCCCATTTGTGATCATTGAAATTAGTATTCATCCAACCTTCGGGCATTAAAGATGAATTGAACTTTTCATTAAATCCAATGAGGTGGGGACTATCTTCACCTGAACCAGTACGCATCTTATTTGAGTTTTCCCATGCCAAGGCTTGTTCTACCTTCCAGGACTTATCAGAATTAACCTTTATGGCAGGCGCGCTCTTAAATTCTATTTCTCCCTGAAGAAAAAATCCTGCTCTTGCATTTATTCGGTGGTGCATTCCTATTCCAAAATTGTAAAGTTCAGCCGAAATTATATTCTTGCCTCGTCTTAAATATTTGTGAATATCATATTTTTCATAGACTTGAAACTCTGGGTCACAGTTCATAGGACATCTATCTAGTAAAATCCCATTAATATAAACATCAGCGTAAGAATATGCAGATATGTAGAATGGCGCGCTTAGGGGTTCTTCAGGAATTAATAGCTCTTTTCTAACTAGCAGATGGTAATTAATTGGATTAGGATCTCCATGATCCCATATCCATGATGCTCTTGGGGAAATTCCATCTAGCGTTTTGCTGGGATCTGAGATTTTTCTGGGGGCCGAGATATAGTGCTGCTGCAGAGTATCTTCCTGTGAATAAGAATTATTTACATTAAAAAATAACGTTATGACGAAAAATAATGCTGCTTTTTTCATACTTGGAAGATACTCTCTCTCTCTCTCCAGAAAACTAATTTAAAAGACTGTACTAAAAATAACTACCTTTTTGAAAGGACTTCATCTTCATAATCATGGATTTCGCAAATATAATCTTCCCCAACAGGAGTATTATTTATCATACAGTAATAGTCATAGACTGCTCCTAAGGGCTTTGCTTTCATTATATCCAGAAGCGCAAGCCTTTCAAAATATTTGCCATTGGTTTCAAGTTCTTTTAGCCTTTCTGTGGGCTCTAATAATGCATTAAGAAATGCCATTTGAACGGCCCGGGCTCCTATTATATAAGCTCCAATCCTGTTTATGCTTCCATCAAAATAGTCAAGCGCAACGCTTACTTTTCTAAGGGCACAAGAGCGTATAATTTCCTGTGCGATTGCTTGGATCTCATCGTTATATATTACAACGTGATCACTATCCCATCTTACACCACGGCTTACATGCAGAAGAAGCTTATCTGCAAATTGAAGCACTGATGATATCTTATCAGCTATCTGTTCTGTGGGATGAAAATGTCCCGTATCAAGACAGAGCATTTTATTGTTCTTTATTGCATAACCCAGATAAAATTCATGTGATCCAACAACCATAGATTCTGATCCAATTCCAAAAAGCTTGCTCTCTAGTGAATCAAGCAGATATTCTTTTGGATATTCTTCCTTGAATATTTCATCAAGAGAATTCTTTAGAATTTCTCTGTACCCACTGCGGTCAATAGCTATATCCTTCGAGCCATCGGGGATCCATATGTTATTAATTGCTGGAGTCCCTAACTCCTTACCCATTTCTGCTGCTATTTTTCTTGTCCTTTTTATATGCTCAATCCAGAAATTTCGGTGAAGCTCGTTTTTACTTGAAATAGTAAAACCATCATCGGCGTAAGGATGTGAAAAACAAGTAGGATTAAAATCCAGGCCTATTCCAATTTGCTTTGCCCAGTCAATCCAGCTTTGAAAATGCTTTATTTCAATCTTGTCACGATCAACTTTCTCTCCCATGAAATCCCCATATATTGCATGGAGATTTAAGCGCTGCTTCCCTGGTAATAGGCTAATTACTTTTTCTATGTCACTTCTTAACTGTGCAATTGTTTTTGCTTTGCCAGGATAGTTTCCGGTGACCTGTATTCCACCACCTTCAAGCTCTGCCTCAGGTGATTCAAATCCTGCTACATCATCTGCCTGCCAGCAGTGCAAGCTTATTTTTATACTCTCCAGTTTATTTATTGCTTCATCAGTATTAGTCCCCATTTCAGCATATTGTGCCTTTGCATACTGATAAGCCCTTTCTATTGTTTCAGAATTTCTCATTTGACTGTCTTCCTTTTATTTATCTCCTGAATAATGAATTCCTGATGTTTATAGCTTTATTACAAACGTTGATAATATCAGCAAGAAAAGTCCAAGAACTAATGTCGAAACAGATCTTTTACCTGAACCTCTCCATTCACTTAAAATTATTCCCCAGATATTA
This sequence comes from Bacteroidota bacterium, assembly GCA_030706145.1. Classification (GTDB taxonomy): domain Bacteria; phylum Bacteroidota; class Ignavibacteria; order Ignavibacteriales; family SURF-24; genus JAUZPB01. The sequence continues at coordinate 25,683 of JAUZPB010000036.1, read as the reverse complement.
CTAAAGAGTATATTTAATGCCATAAGTATACTCCATCCAAATGCAGCCATTCCAAAGGGAAGTTTACTTTGTCCCATGCCAAAGAAAAAGAATTGCAAATACCAAAGTGTCCCACCTAAAAAACAAAAGAAGAGGTTGTTAATTAAAGTTGATGCAGGCAGGGAAAAATAGTCGCTAAATGTTCTGTTTGAATAATTAAGATACATACAATAAACAAAGTTTGTTAGAAACCCTCCTAACATTACAATTATATAAACGGGATTAGAAGCAAAGAGTGGGTCGGTTCCATAGATCTTTGCTGTATCGTTTATTTTGTTTCCTGCATCCATTACTCCACTGATTCCGGTAAGACCAATACTAAAGCAGGCACTCATTACTCCGGCAAATATGGCTATTAGCAATCCCTTCTTTAGAGCAAAATCCTTTATAGCATTAGCTCTCTCTTTTTGAGATAAATTCTTGGAGCGAATTGCTCCTGCATACCCAACGACTGCTATTCCTGCTATGCAAATTGATACTCCGCTAAGTATCATTATCCCTTCATGTGAGCTGAAAAGATTCGAACCAGAAATAATAGGAGCAGCTAAAGTCCCAAAGGCAGCGCAGAACCCGAGTGAAATAGACTGGCCCATTGCAACACCTAAAAACCGCATGCTCAGTCCAAAGGTCAATCCACCAACTCCCCACAGAGCACCGAAGATCATCGTATTAATAATTGCACTAGAGGGTGAACTGCTTAATACTTGCATAAGATTTGGAACTGTGAAGTAGGCAAAAATCCAGGGAGCAATTATCCATGAGGCAACACCCTGAATTACCCAGTATGACTCCCATGACCATTGCTTTATTTTATTTATAGGTACATAAAAGCTTGCAGCACAAAGGCTGCCCATTGCAATTAAGAGAATACTTGATAATGAACTCATCTGTACTTTCCTTATCTGATTTTATAAAATGTCGCACAATGACAAAGGAAATTTACTTGACGTTGAAATTTTACTTCCAACTAGACATATCAAACTTCATCTCCCCGCCTTTCATCAGCTGATCATGTGAGAGTGAAAAACCATCATACTTTCTGCCGTTTAATTCAATTCCATGTATAAAATAGTTATTTGATGAATAATTCGGAGCATTTATAATAAAGGTATTTCCATTTCCGCATGTTAAAGTTACCTTTCTAAACTTTGGCCCGCTTATCTGATATTCCGGCAATACAGGACAAACAGGATAAAAACCTATTGCACCTAAAACATACCATGCAGACATCTGACCAGAATCATCGTTTCCGCTTAAACCACCTGGACCAAGATCGTATTCTTCTTTTAATATATTATTTACCTTTTGCTGTGTTTTCCATGGCTCAGATGAATAATTATAAAGAAATGCAATCTGGTGACTAGGTTCGTTGCCATGCCAGTATTGACCTGCCTCAAAGAATTTATCTAGATTGTCATTGAAAGAGGTCATTCCCCCCATCAATTCAATCAAACCTTTTACATCCTGCGGAACATACCAGTTATATTGCCACGGTGTGCCTTCTGTTATGAAGGAGGCAAAGTCTTCTTTGTCCGTGTTTTTTATAAAAGAACCGTCTTTGTAGCGTCCATTCATATTATGGATCGTAGTATCATATACATTCCGGTAGTTTTTCGAGCGATTAAAAAAATATCTGTAATCTTCCTCTTTACCCATCTTTTTTGCAACCTGCGCCAATGAAAAATCATCGTAAGCATATTCAAGTGTTCTTGAGACTTGCTCATTATTATGAAAAGCTTCTTTAACAGAGTCTTCAAGAGGAATATATCCATACTTAAGGTAAGAAGTAAGCGCCCGCCTTCCTTTACCATCAGCATATTCTTCAAACTTAGAAGGAGTTTCAGTTGCATTATGCTTTAGAAGCATATAGTCATCTTCACTAAGAGAAATATTTCCCTTTATATATGCTTCAGCAATTAATGATATGGCATGATCGCCAATCATTGCAGAAGTATAAGAGTTCCATTTGGGAAAAATGGGGAGCCAGCCTCCGGCTTTTCCCATCAATAAAAGTGAACGCATCATATCGGCATTTTCTTTCGGTATAAGTATATTATATAATGGATGAAGAGCTCTGTATGTATCCCAAATTGAAAAGTCACAGTAATAATTTCCGTCTTTTATTGTATCTGTTTTTGAGTTGCCATTAAACCTGGGATATGTGCCGTCAACGTCATTATAAATCCTGGGCTGCTGAAAACTGTGATACATAGCTGTATAAAATTTTACTTTATCATCATTGCTCTCACCCTCAACTAATATCTTTGAGAGTAGTTCATTCCAGACTTCCTTTAGACTTGATCTTACTGAATTAAAATCATAACCAGGTATTTCTGAATCAAGGTTCTTGCGTGCCTGGTCAATGCTGACAAAAGAGGTTCCAATTTTTACAATTATCTGCTCACCTTTTTTTACTTTAAATGAAAAGTAAGCCCCAATATCATTTTTCTTTTCCATTACAGTCTGCTTGGGCAGAGTTTCATCTGCAGAATAAACTCCATAACCTTTTGCAGCTTTCTCTATTCTTACAACAAAATTTCCTGAAAAACCTGCTGGCTTGCCCCAGCCCTGGTATATTCTCCTAATAGGGTTGTATCCAACTATTTCACCTTTCTCAGGGATAACTCTTACGTAACCTTCTTTTTTCTCGTTATTTGGATTAACAATTATATGAGCTTCACCTGCTTTGTTAAATGTAAATCTTAGGATTCCGCACCTTGCTGTTGCAGAGATTTCGGCAGTTATATCGTATTTATCCAGTGATACCTTATAGTAATCGGGTGAGGAAATTTCCTTTGCATGTGTAAATTGTGAGCCTCGCCTAAAAGGATTGCAAACTAATTTACCTGATATCGGCATTACAGCCATTGAGCCATATTCCTGTGTACACGATCCGCTTAACCAATGTGATCCTCTGAAACCTGTTATTAGTGAATCTTTATAGTAATATGATGACAAGCATTTCTTTTCTGAATTATGTGTCTGAGCAGTCCAGTTTGTCATACCGAATGGGATCGTCACAGATGGCTGTACCTGTGCATTGAGTTCAGTACCTTTCCCATGTTTTCTTGCACTTATTGTATTAGAAGGTGCTGTGCCAATTAAAGGATTAACATATTGAATAAGATCTATCTTTTTGTTGGCAGAGCCTTGGGCATAATGATTATCTAGCGTGAGAATTGATAATGCTAATAGTATATAAATTAAAATTATTATTTGCGCTTTCAAAAAGTCATCCGGGTTTTAGTATTGTGTTAGGTTTTGTATTACTTTATTCTGTTTAAATATGTTTTATTTGATGCTCCATTCCATAAAATATCCTTAAGGAATATGCAGCGTTATCTTAAGCTTGATCATTTTTCCCAAAATTACTAAATCTTTGTTTTATTTATCTTAATTTGTTAAATAAAGAACCGGCCGGATCTAATGTTGTTCCGGCCGGAAAGGAATCAGTTCATTATTTTGTCAAGATCATTTTCTTTGTCTCAATATAGCTGCCTGCGGAAATTGTGTAGAAATAAATTCCTGAGGCCAAACTCTTAGCATCAAAAGATACACTATATTCACCAGCACCCTGGTTTGCATTGACCAGCGTTGCGATTTCTTTACCTAGTACATTGTAAACTTTTAATGTAACATTCGATGCTTTAGATATTGAGTACTTGATTACTGTCGAGGGGTTAAAGGGATTAGGATAATTCTGCTCTAAACTAAACCTTGAAGGTTGTGCTTTTGTTTGTTTTATTCCTGTTGTACTGCTCCATAGAGCTTTTTTCTCTGGCCACCAGTTTAGGTCACCAAGTGGATATCCACCATCAGCTGAAGTATAAGATTTGGAACTTGTAAGATATGTAAAGCTATATGGCCTTTTATCATCTGTAAAACCAGGCTTTGTCTGTGGTGAACCATCTGCCCAATGTTCTTTGCACATCTCAATATATTTACACGATGGTGCTTTTGTGAAACTAACATTTTCATTCAGCCATGTTAACGTGTCTGCCCCTACCATTTTTTTCTCAAAATCAAAGTCAAGCGTCATATATGGTCTAACCGAATCAGGATACAGTGCAACAATTGCTGGATCTAACCAGAAATTATTGTGCTTGAAGTTGATCTTTTGTGTATAACTGGCAAATGCTGCAACGCTGTCCTTTGGCCATATTTCTATGCGTGACCATTCGTCTCTGTCTCCCATATCAATGTCTTTTATATACTTGTCCCAATCTTTTAGATATCCTGCAAAACCAGTTTGAATAAAAAGATTATTTGTGACTATTATTTCAGGGCTGGCATCGATTCTAAGAGGGATACGGGCAATATTATATACTGTGTTGTGATCAAACTTGAAGTATTTTTGTCCACCACTAAACCTGTTTATAAGTGTATGCATGAAATTATAAAAGGTATTGTTAACCATAACAACACTATCTAGTATTGTTTCGCGGGCATCAATAAATCGTCCTGAATGACTGCCTGCTGCACTGTTATGGAGATAACAGTCTTCTACAAATACACTGCAGTAGTTCTGATCAACTAGTATCATCCTGCTCTGTACACTGTCAATTGTGCAACCCTTTAAGGCTATTTTTACATTTGTTGTACCAGTCTGAATGATATTAGCTATCTGCGCTCCAGCTGCGTTAACACCAGACATATCAAGCCCCTTTAATGTAAGACTCTTATAGGGCTTAAATGGAAGTGAAGAGTTTCCCTTTGAATCTGTTAGAATAATTATCTTTGGTGCAGCCAGTGACAAGTTCCCTGAGGCTGAAATTGTTAGATCATAATTGCTCTGTATTGTACCTAATGCAAAATATACAGCTCCTCTTGCAAGTGTGTATGAAGTATTTTTCCGTGCCCCTGTAGAAGTTGTATCGCCATTAATTAAAGTGACTATTTCTGTCTTGGGATCGATAGCTTTTTGTGCAAAAATAGTCGTGCATGTAGAAAGAACAGACACAAGAATGATAGCACTGGTAATTAGTTTAGTAAACCTGATGCGCATAACCTGTCTCCTTTTTTTTGTGTATGATATTTGAATTCTGTGGGCTAATCAAAATTTAAGTTGAAAGCCACAATCCAGAGTCATTCCATAATCTTGGGTCCTGGTTGTTAAATCCCGGTATCTAATAAAAGTTTTTTCTTCCCGGTTTGTTATGTTGTTAAGTTGTACTATAAAACTAAGATTGTTGCCAATTTTCTGCTGAAGAACCAGATCAAGTCTTATCGACGAATCATCAAGTTCATCGTTAGCTTCAGACATACCTACACCTCTAAGTGCGTCACCCTGATATATCACTGATAACCTGCCGGAGAATCCGGCTTTCTCATAACCTATTGTTACGTTGCCTATTCTATCTGGCTGCCCGATCATTCTTCCGGTCCTCTTCATTTCTGTTGATATAGTTGTTACCCATGGGGCATGGTCAAGATATACTGTTTCGTAATTTGTATATGGATATTGTGTCTCTGAATGAATAAAGGAGAAATTTGCATAAAGCAGAATTCCATCAAAGGGACTTGGTAGAAAAACAAAATTTGTCTGAAGTTCAAGTTCCCAGCCATCGACAGTTGTTACATCAGGCAGGTTCTCAGGTGTTGTTACTGTCCATCCTTTTAGATTGGTAAGATATGGGGAATAATAACCTCCAGCCATTATTTTCGACCGCTGATAATCTATATCGTTGAGCCTTTTGTAAAATTTCCCAACTGTAAACAAACCCCATTTACTATTATATATTGACAGATAAGCATCATAGTTCGTAGCCTTTGTCTCTTTTAAGTTTGGATTACCATAACGTAGCGTCAGATTATCATAGTCAAGTACTTCATATGGAATTAAGCTTAAGAAATTAGGACGTGATAATGACTTTGTAACAGCAAGACGAATGTCCATCCAGTCAACAGGTTTAATTCTGAGCTGCGCCATTGGAAGAAAATTTCCATAGCTCCTGCTTCCTAATGAATCACTCAATGCTTTTTTCATCATGAGAGTACTTGTGGCAGGATTTGCAACCTTTGTTGAATAGTCAGTTGATGTGTTTTCATATCTGAATCCAGGCATAAATGTAACGACTTGCTGCCACTTGATTTCTGTCATCAGATAACCTGAATAGATGTTTTCACTGGCGTTGTAATCTTCAACATCCATTTTGTAGTTTTTTGTCTGTTTGAATATGGGCTGGTATTTATCCAGGAAATTATGCAGAGCTCCTTCATCCATAACTTCATTGTATTTGTAGTCTCCACCTAAGAAATTATCGAGTGAACTTTGATTTGATATGAAGTTTGAAAGTGAAATGTCAGCCGAACTGTTTGCTGCTGGAATGAACACTCCTGGATAAGCTGTCATTATCTTCTGCCCGGTATACCACCTTAGTCCACCATACTGGTCAACATTTTTTTCTCTGCTTTTATCACGAAGCTTTCCTCCAAGTTTTATGTAACCTGAAATGTCACTTCCAAAGAAAAACGGATGCTGAATGTTTATCTCTGCTGTTGTATTATGGTCTTTAAGGTCCTCATTCTGAATATATGCACTACCTAAAAAAGCTGCTTTGTAATCATTTAAAGCATAATTTGAAACTGCAGAGGGATCAAGGTTCTCTATAGGCATGTTATTTGAAAAACCGCTTGTCTCAGAAAAGTTTGCATATCCTCCCCATGGAGATTTGCTCTTCGATATTGAATAGGAAACAGTCCAGTTTACTTCAAAATTTGATAATAGGTGTTTACCTGTAAGTGAATTGCTCCATGTATTTAGATCAACTTCGCGCTCAAAATATGTACGATCATGATACCCTCCGGAAATTGCATAGTTATGTGTACGGTCCTTTTCGTCTTGATGAGTGCCTGCCCAAAGACTTGTTAGAAAAATGTCATTGTTTTCTGCTATTGAATAATCCATCGCAAGGTTTAGACCATATCTTCTTCTTATCTCATTGTGCTTTGTCAATGATACATTTGAAGTCTGGTAAACAGGTTCTCCATTTGTCTGACCTGTCCATGAGTATGTTCCACCTGCACCATCCGAAGCACGGTTAGCTTTTTGTATACTGCCGCCTAGAACTATACCTAATTTTGAGTATCCTTCTTCCTCATTCTTGAAAAATCTATTGCTGTAGGAGAAACTTCCCCTGTAATTGCCATAATCGTTTTCCAGATTATTATATCCGCCAAACATTCTGAAAGAAGAACGTGATCCCTCTACTGCCTTCTTTGTAGTAAAGTTGACTGTCCCTCCAATAGCATCACCATCCATATCAGGCCTTTGTGCCTTAAAGACCTCAATCCCTTCAAGTATGTCAGGAGATATCATACTTAAATCCACAGAACGATCATCTGCATCTCCTGAGCCATCATTGCTGAAGCCTCCTGGCTGTGAGGTTGAGGGAAGCTGTACACCATTTACTGTGATAGAACTGAATCTTGGTGATAATCCCCTTACAACTACTTTCTGCCCCTCTCCATTATTTCTTTGTAGTGCAATTCCTGGCAGGCGTCCAAGTGTCTCTGCTGCATTCTGATCCGGTAATTCCTGTATCCTGTCCTTTGAAACAACATTGACTATAGTATTTGAACTTAATTGCTGATTTATTGCAGCTGACTGGCCTTCTAACTGGGCTGTTACTACAACTTCTTTCATATCAACTGAACTATATATTAACTGTACGTTCAGTTCTGTAGTTTTACCCGGGAAAACATTAACATGGATTTCCTTTGATTTGTATCCAACATATGAGATCTGAACTGTCTGTTTGCCCTGTGGAGCCTGCGATATTAAGTATTTCCCCTCAAAATCTGTCGCAGCACCCACTGAAGTCCCCTTTATAATTACGGTTGCACCCGGCAGGGCTTCTCCTGTATTGGAATCAGTTACTTTTCCTCTAATTTTACCCATCTCTGCAGATAAGATTGGATTACTAATTGAAATAAGTAGAATTAATAGACAAGCTAAGGTTTTAACAATTGCCCCAAAGTTTAGCATTTTGCTACCCTATATTAGTTATGAATATTATGCTTTTTGGCTTTTATATTAGTTCTGAGTATTATGCTTTTTGGCTTTTATCTTGAGGTAAAATATAGAAATGCACGGGCCGGATTTCCGGTATTTACGTTTATTTGTTTGGTATTTTTGTAAAATGGAAAGAATTAATAATGTTTCTTTACAAAATACAGCTAAAAATCATGAACTTTGGGCTCCATTGTAAGATCACTTTTTGCAAATTCCTTTGGAGAAGCGCCAAATTGTTTTTTAAATAGCTTACTAAAATGTGATGGATCTTTAAAACCTACCTGGTAAGCTATTTCGGTTATTGTCATCCCTGATTCTCTTAAGAGCTGTGCTGCACGCTTTAGCCTGATCATGGTAAAAAATTCCCTGGGGGAAAGATTTGTCAGCGATTTTATCTTGTTGTATAGACTTACTCTATGCATCCCTATAATGTCTGCAAAAGATTCAACTGAAAAGTTTTCATCATCCATGTGTTCTTCAATTATACTGATGGCTTTCTCAATTAGTTTTTTGTCAACTGGTGTAATTGGAATATTTTCCGGCTCAAGATTTAGCATATTGCTGAACTTTTCGCGGATCTTCCTGCGTGTCTCAATTATATTGTGTACCCTTAACTTTAATTCCTCTATATCAAATGGCTTACCTAGATAATCATCGGCACCTGTTTCTAAACCTTCAAGCATATTTTCGCGGGCAGAACGTGCCGTAAGAAGAATTACAGAAATATGACACGTCCTTTCGTCTTGCTTAAGCTTTTTGCAAAGTGCTATTCCATCCATCTGTGGCATCATTATATCACTTATTATTAAGTCGGGGCCGAAACTTAAGGTCTTCTCAAAACCATCAATTCCGTCAATAGCCTCCATGACTTCATAGTCTTTGCTAAGATCACTTTTTATAAATAGCCGCATATCTGCATTATCTTCAATTATAAGGATCTTGCTTTTATCTTTATCATTATCAGTTAAGTTTTCATCATCATTTTCTTTTATAACGCCATCTTCTACTACTGGCGTTTGTGTGGCCTGGTAAGCTTTTCCCTCGGTAGCACTATAGTTTACTAACTCGTTTATCATTGCCTGATTTATAATGGGAAGTTTTACTGTAAAGATGGACCCTTTCCCGGGAGTGCTTTCAACACCTATATCACCAAAATGAATCCTTACCATTTCTTTTGTTACAGATAGACCTATTCCTGTTCCACCACTTACAGAGGCTGAATGATCTTGTACCTGGTAAAATCTGTCAAATATCCTTCCTAAATGTGCCTCTGAAATTCCAATTCCTGTATCTTTTACCGAAATTTGCAGCCAGTCTTTTACCTTAAATGAACGGTAATGGCTGAATTTGATTAACTTTTCTTCTTTATCCTTATATGTCTTGATTTCTACTGAAACGGTTTTCCCTGAAGGTGTAAATTTCAGGGCATTTGATAAAAGATTAAACATTATTTTCTCAATCTTGTCGGGATCAAACCATACATTAAGATGTTCTGTTTCAGTTGTAAAATTAGTCGTGATCTTCTTTGTATCGGCTTCACTACTAAAGGTCAGAAACTCTTCGTAGATAAAGTTAATTATATCACCACAATATGGCTCAAAGTTCATCTGACCTGCTTCGATCTTTCTGTAATCAAGAATCTGATTTATTAGTCTTAGCAGCCTCTGCGAATTTCTTTGCATTAGGTTAAGCGGCTGCCTCATCTCTTTATCGATCTCGGGGGATTTTAATACTTTTGCAAGTGATCCAAGAATGAGTGTTAATGGGGTCCTTAACTCGTGTGATATATTAGTAAAAAGCCGAGCCCTGGTCTCCGATAATTCCTGAATTATCTTGTTCCTGTTATATAAATGAATTATAAAAGAAGTTATTGTAATAAGAAAACTTAATATAAGAAGAATAAACCATGGCCTCATCCATACAGGAGGTTCAACATAAAAGCTTACCTGAGCCGGCGTAGGATCGACATTCATATCCCTGTTACGGGACCTTACTTCAAATGTATGCTGCCCGCTTGAGATTGATAAGAATATTTCACTCGTCTTACTTGAATAAGGTGACCACTGGCCATCATCAAAGCGATATGAATATTGTATCTGATTCTCTGGAGTTGTTTTCCATCTGTTGCTGGCACTCCAGGATAAAATTACATTACCTGGCTGGCTGACACGGTCTACTGAAAATGTTATCTCCGTCGATGGCTCTAACTTATCTGGATGATACCTTGTGGTTCTAAAGGCTCTAAATCCATTACTGCTATAATTCTCATTATATAAAGTTCTTCTATACCATACTGAAGGACATAAATTAACCCAAAGACTTCCGTCTTTTGTTGATCTGAGAGAGATCCCATCTCGCATGTATTTGAAAACTCCGGGAAAAATATCATTTGTCCAGTTTACCCCGTCAAAGTGAGAGATTTCCCTGTCTGTAGCAACCCAGATGTTACCGCTGGGTTCACAGACCATATCTAAAATACTGTTACTGGAAAGCCCATTTTTTATTGTGTATTGTGCCCATTTGTTTTTGCTGAAATTAAGGTGGAATATTCCGTTTGTTCTTGTCCCAACCCAGATGTCACCGTTAAATGTTGACTGAATGCAGTCAACAAAGTTCTGGCTTAAACCTGAAGGATTTGAGATCCTTTCCCATTTGTCTTTTGAATGATTAAGCTTGTAAAATCCAAGCTGACCGGTCCATATGCTCATATCTGCAGACTGAGCAATTCCATATATACCATAAAGCCTGAAATTGTCATTACTCGGATAATATTTATAAGTGAATTGTGGTGGATTGGAATTCTTTATTCTGAAATACCTGACAAGTCCGCCTATTTGTCCTTTTGCGTTGTCAAAATCTGAACATGTACCAAACCAGAGTGACCCGTCTTTATCTTCTAAAACAGCTCTCCGGTCAATTCCCCAGGATAGCTGCCGGTGAAGCTGTTTTGTCCATGCCTTACCATCAAAACAGGCAGTAGCAGCTATATTATTGTGACTTCCTACAGCCCATACTTCACCACTTCTTGAAATAAAGATCGTAACAGGTGAATTTATCAGACCATCTTCAGTGCTGTATTGTACCCAATCGTCAGTCTTTGCAATGTACTTTACTACCGATCCACTTGCTGTCAAAAACCATCTGTTCCCATCTTTGTCCTCTGCCTGAAAATCCAGATCATTATAAGTGATCCATTTGTTAAAAGACAGATCAATACGCCAAACATCATTACTTAATCCAATAACCCAAAGATTGTTATTTGCAGTTTGGAATAATCTAAGCCGGTTTGATGGAAAGGGGAGTGTGGTCCTTTCAAACATTTTCCATTTATTATCTTTGGAAAAGAAGACTCTACCTATCCCTCCTATACAAATTGAACCGTCCTTTAGCAGAATAATATCATTTTGCAGATCGTCTATATTAAAATTCTTCTTAATACTAAACTGTTCCCACCTATTACCTTTTGAAATATTTATTGCGCCATCTTTTGAGCCGCTAATAATGAATATCTTTCCTTTTGCATCCATTTTTATTAAGGGAAAAAGTGCACGCTTATAACCGCCTTCAGTATCAACACGGTGCAAACCTAGAGGTGAGTACATATCATTATAAGGCATTCTGCAATTAAATACTCGCCCATCACGAAGGCCAAACCATATTCTACCTGAATTGTCTTCAAAAATGCTATATATATCAAAGGAGGGGAGCCACTTAAGCTCATTTAATTTGTTTCTGTCACTTCTAATATCAGTGTAGTATTTATCTTCGCGGTATAAGTTTATAACTCCGTTTTTTATTCGAAGCACCCCTTGCTTTGCACCGATCCAAATGCTTCGATCAGTAGTTTCAATGATAGGAAATTTATTGTAAGGGAAGTCTGTTGAATCTCCAAAGGCCAGGGGTAATTGAATATTACCCCATTTGCCATTCTTGAAAGTTTTTATTCCTCGTGAAGTGCCTGCATAGAGTGTCCCATCAGAAGCAACACATAAAGTAATAACAGGTATATCTGCAAAATTTTTGCCTATCTGAAAGTATTTCCAGTTTAACCCGTCGTACTGCATTATTCCGCCATTAACACCGAAATACAGTTTGCCATTGCTCATCTCAACCATGCACTGACAACCTTTCCCACTTAATTCAGAGAAGTTCTGCCAGCGCCAGGTCTCTGTAATTGGTTCAGCTATTTGAGGTTTGTAACGGCTTGAAGCATTCAGTTTTCCGGATACCAACGATGTTAATAGTACAATAAGTAATAACTTTATTACTCTATACTTTATTCTGTCAGCCACTTTGTTGCCTTTTGAATTTGCAAAAACTATAAGCACAAAAATGTGAACAAGATCCCTTAGCATTCAATCTTATAAGAACAATTTACTTCTGCATTCATTACCAGAGATAGTCAAAGAACGAATCAAAGCCAATGAAACATCTATGGTAAAATTACTATGGCTCATCAAAAAGTGCAACTATCCTTTTTGAATAACAGAAGCTGAAACAAAATTAGCTTATATTAAATGAAATAATTTCTAGCAAGTACAACATTATTTATAGTTTACGCTTCTCATTTTTGCTTTTCCCAGTTTTTATCCCTGACTCAGGTTTTGCACTCTGAGAAGATTGTGCTTCTTTAGCCGGTAAGATGGCTGGAGAAGACACATCAGATTTTTTCTTGGATAGAACAAATTGTTCCGATTCTGCGGCAACTACATATGAATAAAACTCTTTTAATTGTTCATAATAGTGAGGAGCAAATATTGTCTCTTTGGTTTCCATCTTTGTTAGTAGTGTGATCTGATTAGCTTCAATCTGGACCTGTCTTGTATAGATGAGATTATTAAGTGCTGTCGAAATTGTTTTGGTTTTGGGACCATCTTTTATTTCAAATCCCTCGGGAATAGTTATTGTAACATAAGATCTTGAAGCTGACTTATAGGAAAAATCCACTGGATATTTACGACTCTGCAGTTTAAAAGGATTCTCTTTATGCCGGTTAATAAAGGAGGGATTAATATATATCATCTCTCCTGTACTCTGCGCATAATTTGATGATGATATCTGGCCTGCTATAGTGAGGTCTTTTTCAATGCTATTTTGTTCAGTGACACTAACAGAGTCAATCGAAATGTCAGTTTCATCAGAAAGAAAAGCTTCTTTTGCAACATCCTGTGGTTTTGATGATTTTAATTTATTGCGTAAACTGCGTGCTGCATATCCAGAGTAGGATTCTTCAAATTCTCCATTAAATGACCCGTCATCCTGAAGTTTTATCCTTACTAATGAATTCTTTTTATTATTTATATCAGTTTTTATATTTACCCAACCGGCCCCTTCCTCCTTGACTACATAGCCGCGTACATTTAATACCTTCTCAGGAAGCAGGTCCATTGGCCGTAAGGGATCTGTAGCATCAAGAAAATATGTCTTATCTCCCAGAGTTACACGTGCCAGCATATAGTTGAACTGAGATAAAATTGGATAAACATCCTGTACCTTCCCATGGTCACGTGTACTAAGTAGTACAGGATCTCCACTAATGCCTGCGCTTTTTAAAAGAGAAAGTAAAAGGAAGTTAATTTCAGCACTGCTACCGGTCTTTGATTCAAGAATATCATCTGCATCTTTTTCTGCTTCAAATCTGTTCCTGCCAGACCACACAATCGTGCTCGATATCCAATTATAAATTGCTTTTATTTTTTCTTCAGGCGAGCTTATGGCAGATGTTAATTCTTCAGCAAGCTTTTTTACTTTGCTTGTTACTTCTATTTTTCCACCAAAATATTCTGAGCGCAGCAAATCTTTTGTGGCTGTTTTCCAGTCAGTTAACATGCTCCTTTCACCAATACCAGGAATTGCATATCCAATAAGCTGGATGTCAACCTCATTAACATAATCTGATGTGGTCGTAATAAAAGGTTCTTCCCGTATAGCTGGAAGGTTTTCTACAGCCCAGCGCAATAGGTTGCAATGTATCGACTCTCCACCTAGAAAACTTCTGGCCGTTCCTGAAAAGTCCCGCCTTACAGTTTTTGTCTCTTTTATAACGAATGGCTCATAGCCTTGCGCAACGCATGAATAGCCAAAGGATTTTGGAAAACATATGCGGTATTCACTCCAGCGCACAGGCTCACTTTCCTGAAAGACCCATGACCTCATCCACTCAATATGATTAGTACGGATTTTATATCTAAACTCAATAACACATCCCGGTGTTAATGCCGGAAGAGTAAAACGGCAGAGTGTCCTTTCATTATCTATTTTTTCTTTAAAAACGTCTTTTTCATCAAGCTCCCGGCTTTCAACTTTACCTTGCTCATTTAACCAATATGTCGTTCCTTCTATTCCATAGATGCTTTCATCCCCATCTTTCATATTCACTACAACTGAATGTGTACCTAATTCATAACCTTTTTTCGTTAAGATTTTTATCCGCCTGTGCCTTTGATAAATTAATTCAAGATTATCATCATAATTTGATTCTCCATAATCGCAGAGAATTACTGCCGAGGCGTTTGAATCTTGTGGAAAGGAAGTCATCTCCAAATCGCTTCTGGGAATATCTCCCCATTTGATTGGACGGTCCTGAGCTGTTAAACAACTAAAGTATGAAAGAAATATTAATGAAAATAAAGTAAACAGGTTGTAAGAAAACTTCATCGAAACTCCAGGATTTATTAAGAACTGTATTATGTTGGTTTTCTTTGGATGCAAGTTAAACCTTAGCTGTTTTAACAGCAAGGAAAAACTGGCAGTTTTGTTTTACTCTTTTTCTGCTATTAAATAGAGCAAAAAAGGAGAAATATCTCTTATGTAATACTTATAGCAGAAAAATTGCCTCTGCCGGAAAATTTCACATATTTTTTTTTGCCGCGTTTGTACCATCCTTTAGCTTTTTTTGACCGTCAAATTCTTTTATGAGAAGCCGATTATTAATTTATGATATACTCTTTTTCAGTCAGGAGACTCCAGGTAGAAGACTTCTGTCAAGAAACTTCAGAGCCCGAAGACTGTAACTAAAAATTATTCAATATTTAACTTGTGGAGGTCTAAGATGATCAGTAGTGTAAATGATGCAACATCATCAGGGCAGTATCAAACCCAGAATGATTCAAATATAGTATTAACTAAGGAGCAAAAGGAGAAGATAAGTAAGATCTACGCTAAGTATGATGCAAAGGAGATTACAGAGGCTGAAAAAGATAAGCAGATAGCAGAAGTAAAAGCTGAGGCTAAAAAGAATAATGTGTCAAAAGAAAGTAAAACTGCCTCAATTTCAACAAACTCTGATTCAAAAGTTAAGAATGATTTGTCTCAGCAACTATCTGATCTACTAAAAAGCAAGGAAAATGGAGAAACTAATCCAAATGATCTGGATGATTTTGTAAACAATCTGAAGAATACTTTAGGTGCAGATCAGGGAATATTAGTAGATCAGTCTGTCTAACTTAGTCTTGTTTGTCTTGTGTCTATCAATAACTCGGGCAGCCGCATAATGTTAGCGACTGCCGCGAAACTCTAAAAATAGATATACAAAAACAATTAATTACTTTACTAGAAAAATTACTTTAATATATCCTCTTCAATTTCTTTTACCGGTTCTTCTGACTTTTGTTTTAACATTCCTTTCCACTGAATAGAACACTCAATAAGCAGAATTACTATCATTGCTATGAGTCCTGCGGAAAGGGCAGCAAGAAGGTAGAGCTGGTGCGGTAGATAATTATAAAAAATATTTATGATTGCAGCCGATAACGTAATAATTGTAATTAATATCATGGGGATAAATGTTATCCATGCATATTTGACCTTGTTTGTCTTTATAAGGAAAGTAGTGCCAACTGCAAATGCAATAGTTGCAAGCATCTGATTTGCCGTGCCAAACAAAGGCCATATAGTTGAAACATTTCCTGTATAGAGCAGATACCCCCAGGAAGCAGAAATTGCTGCAGAAAAGAATAAAATATTGCCCCATTTATTTCTTTGAGCAAATGGTTTCCATGCCTGGCCAAAAAGATCCTGAAGTAAATATCTGCCTATTCTGGTCCCTGCATCTATTGTAGTTAGAATAAAAAGAGCTTCGAACATTATGCAGAAGTGATACCAGTATTTCATAATACCATCTAGCCCGGGTATCTTATAGAAAACGTAAGTCATACCGACCGCAAGTGAAACTGAACCACCTGGGCGGCCTGCAAGATTTTCACCTACAAGTGAAGAAAGCATGGGAAGTTCGGCTGGATTCATATTTAACTTACTAAATACCGCAGGTAATGAATTTATTGCAAAGTAATCCGATGTTGGCAGTACAGTAGCTGCTATCAGTGCTACTAATCCTACGAAAGCTTCAAGTAGCATAGACCCGAAACCTATGGGCAGAATGTCTCGCTCGCTACTAATTAGCTTGGGAGTAGTTCCTGAACTAATTAGGGAGTGAAATCCTGATAATGCCCCACAGGCAATAGTAATGAAAAGAAACGGGAAAACCTGTCCTGGTATTACAGGGCCGCCACCCTTTACAAATTGCGTCACTGCAGGCATTTTCAGATCGGGGTGAACAACGATTATTCCAATTGTAAGTATTAGTATTACTCCCAGCTTCATATATGTACTTAAATAATCACGAGGCAGCAAAAGTAACCATACAGGTAAAGCAGCTGCTGTAAAGCCATAAATGGCAAGAATTACAGATAACTGTTTATCATCAAAAGTTATAACTTTTGCCCATGCCATGTTCTGAACAAATGGACCGGCAACTACACCGAATAATACCAAAGCTACACCTATTACTGTTGCTTCACCGATCTTTCCTGGTCTTAAATACTTAAGGTATATGCCAATCAATAGTGCAACAGGAATTGTAAAGCCTACGGTAAATGTTCCCCAGGGAGAATTCTTTAATGCATTTACAACAGGAATGCCTAATCCTGCCATTGAAATTATTAGTATAAAAATAACAGCAAATGAGGTAAGTAACCCAATCCTTTTATTCAAGAGTACTCTTGCTATTTCAGCAATTGACTGACCGTCATGACGAACCGAGGCAAGTAATATAACCATATCATGCACAGCGCCAGCAAAGACTGCTCCAATTAATATCCATAGTGTGCCTGGCAAATATCCGAATTGTGCCGCCAGAACCGGGCCGATTAGTGGTCCTGCCCCTGCTATGGCTGCAAAATGGTGCCCTAACAAAACAAGCCTGTTTGTAGGAACGTAATCTCTTCCATCATTATGTACCACAGAGGGTACTTTATTGTTTGGATTAATCGATAGGACGCGTGCAGCTATAAATGCGCCATAAAACCTGTAGCCAATGCTTAATATCAAAGCCCCAATAATTATTAGTACTATTGAATTCATAAGAACTCCTTGCCTGTATCTTGAAAAAGTTTGCTGATCCCGTAGAACTAGTAGTTAAATTACTTGAAGTCAGTGCGGAAAAAAGTAAGCATAAATTCGAAAGAACAAGGATAACAAAAAAAAGCCTGGAATAAAACACCCAGGCTAAATTAATGAATTATTTTATAAAAAGCTTTGGAATTGCACATACTTAACTTTATATACCCCAAAGTTACATTTTATTATGAGGCAATAGGTATACATAATTAGTTTTATATATGTGTAAAAGTTTCACTTTATAATGGGCTTTATTTTAGGGCAAAAGATATAATGTTTTTATCTATAAAGTAAACTAAAAGCTAGATCCAGTACAGACTTTTGCTGCATGATTTATTAATAGAATAGCTTTTAAGAGTGTATTTGTTTTAGTTCCTTTTTAATTGTTTCAAGGAAATCAGGGATGCTTTGCCTGCTTTCATCTATTGAACTTAGCTTTTTTAAATACTTGATCTTCAGATCCTTACCTATTACTATAGATAATAATTTGTTATTGCACTCGCCAAGATCCCACTGCTTGGAAAGTATATGTTCGTAATCAAGCAATATTAAGGATCTAGGATATCGTTCCTGTTTATGTCTTGCCTTCATTCGAATTACAGCATTTGGAAGCCATGTGTCTTTGCAATTGGCAATACCAATTACAGCAAATTTATCTAAAGGAAATTTTTCGGCCTCTAGTGCATCAGACAAAGGATTGGTTAAATCCTGAACATCAGGATCAACATAGAAAATAACTACTACTTTTTCTCCCAGAAAAGGAATACTTGTTTCGGAATTTTTGACATCTGATAATTTAACTGTGGTTGTTATGCTTGATGTGGTTGTTATGCTTGCTGTAGTTGTTATGCTTGCTGTTTGTGAATATAATCTTAATGATAAGAACTGGATTACTATAAATATGACTAATTTACTCATATTTCTTCCCTGTATTACTAATGAAAATTAAGAATAATTAGATCAATCATTCCTGCTAATATAATATTAGTAATAAATGAGAAGAAAAGGGGACTATTATGTATGTTCCTAGAGCCTGATTATATTCTCTAGAGCCTGATGCCAAATATTCTTAATATAAAAACCATCAAAAAATAGAAGACGACCATTATTGCTACAGATATAAATAGGGCAGGGAAAAAGTTCATCTTCTTTAGCAGAATAGGAAGAAGTATAAACATCGACAAGGAGGGAATTACGAGCCAAAAAATTCCATTTGAAAGTTCGGAGACTTGTTCTTTGCTTTTTGTATCATGGTATAACCAAATGAAGGCAAGTATGGAAACAAGCGGCATTGAGGCAAATATACTCCCTAAAAGAGTGCTTCGCTTTGATAGTTCGGAAACAATAACAATGATTACCGAAGAGATAATGACTTTTGTAATATAATATAGCATAATAGGTGCTTTTCTGGCAAAAATACAATTTTACCTGATTATTTCATATTTATATAAAAGCAGGGCGGATATTCCCGTCCTGCTTTTATACCGATAAATAAATCAACTGCTATATGAAATAATAAAAAGTCCTTTAGAGACAATGCGATTCCTAAAATTATTTCATCAAAATGAGTTTTTTAGCTTGTGAAAACTTTCCTGCACTAAGCTGATATATATAAATGCCACTTGCGAGATTTTTTGGGGCCCATGTGTATTTATAGACACCTGGGTTCATGTTTTCATTAACTAATGTCTCCATAACTTGCCCTAAGGTATTGTATATCCTAAGTACAACGTTTTCATTCTTTGGAATAGAGAATTCAATTGTTGTAGTTGGATTGAATGGATTTGGACTATTTTGCATCAGCTGATAATCAGTAGGTAACCCTGTCTCTTTAGCAAGATCTTTCGAAAGTGACTTTTTGGTCGTCGCAACAATCCTGCCTTCAACAACTGGAGAGATGGTCTTCTTTTTTGCAATGTATTCGGAAACAACCTGGTATTCAGTCAGATCATCATAGAATTGAACCTTGCAAAACTGAGCGCCAGCTACAGTTTGAAGCATTGTAACCAAATATTCATTTGCAGCAGCAGGATATGTTACTTCTGGATCAAGTGGCTTTCCATTGATAGTTACTGACAGTAGACGCTTTCCAGGCGCATTATTTGGATTGTACGTGTACTGCATGCCTGATACCTGCGGAAGGAGTTCATCATAGATCTCTATGGTCGCAAGTGACTGCTCGAGTATACTCCATATCTCTTTTCCCGATATACAAACACGTGCCATTCTGTAGCCTAAATTGAATCCGTATCCAATTGCTCTGAATACATCAGCCCCTACTATTGGTCCCTGGTAAATTGGCTGTGAAGTTGATCCACTGGCTTCAATTGCGATATCTGTTCCAAGCTTTGCACGGAAGGCATCAGTTATAAGATTACCAATTGGTGTATCATGATTTCCTTCAAATGTCAATGAATCCGCAATTTCTTTAAATGTGCATGTGGCAGTCCCGATCTGCTTTGTATAGACTGGACCATACATCTTTTCAATGTCGGCAATCATTAAGTCGATCATTGCTTTTACAGCTGTTTGTTCTGGTATTGATTCATCTAGCTGGATCATCTTATTTTCCAGAACCTTTACTTCGTTGCCATTTGCTACAATTTTTAGTTTCCCAAGTGCTTGGTAATGCGATTCACCCTGGACAATAAAGGTTTTTTCGCCAGCACAATTAACAACTTCAACTGGAGTCTTTAGCGCTATATGGTCATGGCCTCCCACTATTATGTTAATTCCTGGTACGTACTGGGCAATTACTCTATCGAGATTTATTCCTAAGTGCGAAAGAAGGATTATAACATCGCATTTGTTTTCTTTTAATGCATGTACCATTTTATTAGCTATCGCAACAAGATTTGTATCAACAAATGCAGGTGAGGGCATTGAAGCGATATTTGCATCAGGAGTTGTCATTCCAAATATACCTACGCGTAAGCTTCCTACCTTCTTAATTGTATAAGGTTTAACAAATTCTCTTAAGTCATCCAGGCAGTCTGGAATTCTAAGATTTGCAGAAAGAAATGGGAATGCATCCTTTTTATTAAATGTGCTTTGGAGGACTTCTAGCAATCCTTTAGAGGTTATATCAAATTCATGATTGCCTAATGCAAAGGCATCAAGACCCAGCGATTGTAAGATCCTGAATTCGGCCCCTGCATATTTATCATTGAAGAACAAGTCACCTGTAAATGAATCACCAGCATGTAAAGTTAATATATTATGTTCACAAAGCCTGTTCATTCCTATAGCTGTTGCAAGGCGTGCTATTCCGCCCCGGGTACCATTAAGTTCTTTTGTCCTTGGCGCAAGTGGTGCAAGATTGGAGTGACTATCATTTACATAAAGGACTGTGAGTGTATCACGAACAAGGCCAAAGTTTGCTCTAAGGCATCTGTTCTCTGTAACTCTGAAGGTTACCTCTGCATCTGTTGAGATAACATTGCCATCTTCGCTCCAGTTATAAAATTTATAGTCTTTAGAAGCAATGGCTTTCAAAGTTGCTTCAGAACCATACTTATATGTACCGGTCCCTTCTACTCTACCTCCCTCTGAAGGTTCAACAGAAGCACAGATTCTGTGATTTAATAGTTCGCATAATGGCCTTAGCCAGATGCCTCCGCCTTCTAGTCCTGCAAATATTGAATAACTATTTACTGCGATTTTCCCGATTGTAACCATTGGCAGCCCATCAGCAATGCAATCCCAGTTCTTCCCCATATCATTGGTCCTATATAAGCAATGTCCTGAGGTTACAAATATTATATCATTGTAGACAAGAATGGACTGAATGTTATATAATGCCTGATTTTGATTTATGTGGAGCCACTTCCCGCCATTATCCTTTGTCAGCCATAACCCTTCACCGGAAGTTCCTGCAATTATTCCATCATCACTAAAGGCCATTGCAGTTATGTTCTTTGTAGGTAGCCCTTTGCTAATATCTGTCCAGGCCGTAAAGCGGGAGTTACACATAAACAAACCTTCCGATGTCCCGGCATAGAATATTTTGTCTTTGAAAGCAAGTTCATTAACCGTAGCGTTGGAAGGAATTCCATAACCTATGTTGTACCATGATTTGCAATTGTCAACTGACATATAAATGCGTCCAACTGTACCAGCAAATATCCTATCACCAGAATATGTCATAGAATATACCTGGAATTTTTCAAGGATTTCCTTCCAGCTATTTCCTTTATCATCAGAGCGAAAAGCCCCATACAAAGTACCAACATATAACTCAGAACCCTTGACCATAATGGTCTCAATAAACCCATTCTTAAGGCCATTATTCTTTATGCTCCAGGTTTTCCCATTATCTTTCGAAAAGAATATACCAGAACCTTTTGTGCCACAATAGATCTCTTCTTTGTCCATAGCCATAGCCGAAACAGAAATTGCTTTTATCCCATTATTTATCTGTTTCCAACCCGACTCGATATCTTTTGTAATGTATAACCCTGTGTACTTGCAGCCCAGGACTATCTCAGAGCCCTTAAAAACAATGCTCATTACATTTCGGGCCATGATTCCGTCACTTATACTTCTCCAGCTGTCTCCTGAGTTGGTTGAGATGGCAAGTACTGATCCATCGTTGCATTGTCCGCCAGCAATAATAGTCGAGCCATTAATGGCAAAGGATGTTATCTGATTAATGCCAACTTCGTTAAAGCTCCAGTAGCCGCCATTATCATATGAAATATAAAGCCCGTTGGTACCGCCTGCTAGAATTCTGCCTTCTACAACAGCAAATGCCGTTATAGCTTTTGATTGTAGACCCGCACTTGCCCTGAACCAGGTATTACCTTTATCAAGGGATTTATAGATCCCGGCTGTCCAGGAGCCGGCATATAGGTCAGAGCCAACAGCTTTAATGCAACTGACATTACTACTGCCAAGCCCTGTTCCAATTGATCTCCAATTGGCTCCCTGATCCTTCGAAATAAATATACCCTTGGATGTTGCAATAAACAGATCTGTCCCAATTTCAGTAAAACCGTTTATCGTGATATTCTCCGGTAAGCCTTTGCATTGCTCTTCCCAGTATTCACCCTTGTTTGCGGACCTATATATAATTCCCGGGGCCCCAGCATAAATGTAAGACCCGTTGACAAACAGAGTGTTTACATACCGGTTCCTTATATTATTGGTTACATCAATCCAGCATTGACCATCATTTGTGGACCTATATATTCCACCACCATCGAAGCTTGCAAATAGATCTGTACCTTGAACTATAACACAAGTTGTATGCCCCCCGTTTGGAGCTTCGGACTGTAGCCACTGTGAAGATAGACTACAAATAGGTAAAAATATGGCCATCAACAGAATGCTTAGTAGACGTTGTCTGTTCATTATTAACCCCTCCTCATTATTATTTTTTATTGGTTTAGAATTGCTTGTAGGCTAAACCGTATAGATATAGTACAGAATATTTGGCAGATTTTAGAAATGAAATTTCAAATTATTTTAAATAATTTTTTTTTATTTGCTGAATATTGATAATGCTTATATTTTTATGTAGTCTAATATTTTTAAACAGCTGTTTATTTTCTACTACTATTAATTCGGGAAAAGGGAAGTAATGATTGTACAAAAAGCTTACGATAATTGGTCTAAAACTTATGATTCGGACATAAATCTTACACGTGATCTGGATGAAGTCGTATTAAAAGAAACTTTTGATGATATGCATTTTAAGAGAGTTCTTGAAGTGGGCTGCGGAACAGGAAAGAATACTGGCTTCCTTTCTAGTATTGCTGATAGTGTTTCTGCAATAGATTTTTCTGATGGTATGATAATGAAAGCAAAAGAAAAAAATACAAGTGATAATGTGCTGTTTTCAATTGCCGATATTACAAAACCATGGACATTTGAAAATGAATCATTTAACCTTATTGTATGTGATCTTATACTTGAACATATTGAAGATTTGTTGTTTGTATTTAATGAAGCATCCCGCACTCTTGTAAATGGGGGAGTGCTGTTTATTAATGAACTGCATCCATTTAGACAGTATCAGGGAAAGAAAGCCCATTTTGAACGTAATGGTAAAACAATTGAGATAAATGCTTTTATTCATAATGTCTCGGACTTCTTTTCGTGTGGAACTAAAAGTGGATTGTTACTTAAAGATTTGAAGGAATGCTGGCATAAAAAAGATCAGAACAAGTTGCCTCGTCTGATCTCGCTTAAATTTGAAAAAACAATCCACTAATAGTTATCTGTTATTTTATTTTCTTGTTAGTGGCCACATTTGCTTTTATCGTGTTTCGAACATATTGTTTGACTGCACTAGTTATATCTGGTATACTTTTATATTTATATGATTTGGATGGGAATTGGATCTTAGATGATTCATCCTTGCCCTCTTCTATAGGCCTGCTTGCACGAATATGAATTCTATCATTTAAAGTAATATTAATAAGAAGAGTAGATTTATCGTGTGCTTCAGTTTCATTGTCGTTTGATATATGTATTCCTTCAGAGGCAATTACATTTCTAATTTTTCCAGCTACATCATTTTGCAGTAATTCTGTCTTTTCAAATGCCTTACCTTGCAAGCTTACTATTACATAAGCTTTTATACTATCTTGTGCTACTGTTTGTGCAAATAACCCATTTGCAAAAAAAATGACTGCTATGATTGATACTATAAGAGTTCTCATAAAAGTAATTTTACCTCGTCAATTTTATCGTTATAAAAATTCTATGCAAAATAATCAAATTCCAATTCAATCTAAAGAAATTCTACATATCTCAAGAGCCGGCAGAATAACTGGCTGGAAAAATATTCTCCCTCCAAATTTATAGGTGATAATCTATGCACCTTGTAACTTTTTCAATATGTAATTATCTAATTAATAAAGACAGGTTAACAAAGACTGTAAAACAGAAAATGGACAATAAGAAATAAACCAACTTTAAGGGACGTCCTAATTAAATGCATTATTAATATAAAATATAATGTCTATTATGGAATAAAGAGGTAAAGAAAGGTAGATCAAGATTATGAACTATGAAATAATAAATCGTAAAAAGAATATATATTATACAATCCTCATGCTAGTATTTATGTCAATGATTGTAATTGGAGGCTGTAAAAAAAATGATACTGTAACTAACAGTTATGGAGGCAGCAGTGGTTCAGGTAGTGGCGGCACAGGTACAAATCAGGTTGTTATGATGAATACTAAATTTTCTCCTGCCAGCATTACTGTCTCTGCCGGGACAACTGTAAAATGGATAAACGAAGACCCTATTAATCATACAGTAACAAGCGGGACACCTGGATCGCCAGATGGAAAATTCGATAGCGGAACAATAGGCCCTAACGGAACTTACAGCTTTAAGTTTGACACAAAAGGTACTTACAATTACTATTGTAAAATCCATGCTGATATAATGACTGGAACAGTCATTGTACAGTAACAACTATTGAATAGTAAATATTTCAGACCTAAAGCTGTAGGGCTTGTTAGCTAATTATTAATTGAGACAGAACCATTGCTTAAGTTGTTTTTCAACTTGAAAAAAAGTTAGCTCATTAAGGAAAATATCTGCATGTCGCGAATTATTTATTTGCATTACAAGATTGCCTTCTTCCTTTAAACGTGAACAATCGGCCATTATTTCTGGCACGTCTTGAGATGCATAAAGGAACATACTCTGGTTCTTGCACTTATCATTCCACAGCGGTAATTCATGCAGAGTCTCAAAGAGAACTCCTTGCCTGATTTCTCGAGTCCTGTGACTTCTTATTTCATTTATTAGACTGACGGTTTTGGGACTATATGTTTTAGAGAGGACTGGAGAAATTCCAATCTTAAAATCGGCTTGGCTTATAAGAGACAACCGGCCACCAAGAGAGTGGCCAATTGCTGCTACTTTCCCAAGTTCCTTTAACTGTTCTACAGCAATCCTGACCCCCTCAAAAATGGTTGCATCGAAGGGGTTCTCATTTTCGCCATGGCCACGAAGATCTATTGCAACAGATGTAAATCCATTCTGCGCAATTCTCCAGGCCAATCCTAGCTGCTCTTCCTTGCATCCTCCATAGCCATGAACTACAAGCACATAACCATGGGGCTGTATTTCAGGATCGAGGACAGCGGCAGGAATTGATTCGTTTTTACCTATAAATATCTGTTTCGTTATTTTCATGGCTTATTAAACTCTATTAAATGAAATTATCTGATTAAAAGCATCTTCTTTGTTGAGATGTACTTATCAACTGT